>NZ_JBTTIO010000060.1:0-9664 GCF_058323355.1 Thiogranum sp. | reverse complement strand
GCCAGCACAACCGTACCGTAGCGTGTGTACTGGGTGATCTTTCTGCGTCCGGCATCGCCTTCCTTCTTCAACTGCTCCAGCGTCGGCACGGTATATGACAGCAGCTGCATGATAATCGACGCCGAAATGTACGGCATAATACCCAGTGCAAACAGTGACAGTCGTTTCAACGCACCACCCGAGAACATGTTAAACATGTCGAGAATGGTGCCCTTTTGCTGCTCGGCCAGAATTTCCAGCACAACCGGGTCAATACCCGGCAACGGGATAAACGACCCGATACGGAAGACAAGGATCGCACCCAGTACGAAGAAGATGCGCTGACGCAGTTCCTTCAGTTTACCGATATCACCGAGACCACCGGTAAGACCTGCTGCACCCGCGCCTGCCACCCGGATTAATCCTCTACCTTGCCGCCAGCGGCTTCAATTGCCGCTCGCGCACCCCTGGTGACACGCAGGCCTTTTACCGTAACGGCCGTGGTGATTTCACCGGATGCAATAATCTTCGCGTACAAGGTGCTCTGTTTCAGAACGCCGGCTGCTTTCAGTGAAGCCAGATCAACAGCACCGTCTTCAACGGCTCCCAGCTCGTGCAAGCGGACCTCTTCAGTCACCAGTGATTTGCGCGAGGTAAAGCCAACTTTCGGCAAGCGGCGCTGCAAAGGCATCTGACCGCCTTCAAAGCCGACTTTGGTGAAACCGCCGGAACGCGATTTCTGGCCCTTGTGGCCACGACCGGCCGTTTTGCCCAGGCCGCTGCCAATGCCGCGGCCCACGCGCTTGGCATCAGGACGACTGCCATCGGCAGGCTTCAATGTATTCAGGCGCATATCAGACATCCTCTACCTGCAACAGGTACGAAACCTTGTTGATCATGCCGCGATTTTCCGGCGTATCAATCACTTCGACTGTGTGGCGAATCCGGCGCAGGCCGAGTCCGGCCACGCACGCCTTGTGCGATTTCAGTCGTCCACTGGTACTCTTCATCAGAGTCACCTTTAATTTCTTGTCTGCCATGGCTTACCCCAGAATCTCTTCGACCTTTTTGCCGCGCTTGGCTGCCACCATCTCCGGGGAGCTCATATCGGCCAGGCCCTTCATGGTTGCACGCACGACATTGATCGGATTGTTGGTACCAATGCACTTCGCAAGTACATCGCGCACACCGACCACTTCAAAGACAGCGCGCATGGCGCCACCGGCAATAATGCCGGTACCTTCCGAGGCAGGTTGCATGTGCACCTTGGCGGCACCGAATGTTGCCGTAATCGGGTATTGCAGCGTGCCGTCCTTGAGCGCGACCTGCTTCATGTTCTTGCGGGCGTTCTCCATTGCTTTCTGGATAGCGACAGGCACTTCACGCGCCTTGCCTCGACCAAAACCAACTTTGCCTTCGCCGTCGCCAACAACAGTCAATGCAGCAAAACCAAATTGACGGCCACCCTTTACTACCTTGGCAACACGATTGATTCCGATCAGCTTTTCCTGCAGACCATCCGAGTTCGCCTGGTTATCAACATTCGCCATAGTGCAACCCTTACCTAGAATTCCAGACCGCTTTCACGCGCGGCATCTGCCAGCGCCTTCACTCGGCCGTGATATTTAAAACCGGAACGATCAAACGCGACCGCAGTGATACCAGCCGCTTTGGCACGTTCTGCCACAGCCTTGCCTATCGCAGCAGCTGCGTCGGCATTACCGGTGCTCTTGACGTCCTTGCGCAACGCCTTGTCCAGGGTTGATGCACTAACAAGCACCTTGTCGCCATTCCCATCGATAACCTGCGCATAGATATGGCGCGGGGTACGGTGGACACACAGACGCGGCCGACCGAGTTCGCGGATCTTGGCGCGGGTCTTGCGAGCACGCCGCTGTCGTGATGCTTTCTTGTCCATACTGATACCTTCGAATTAACTATTTCTTCTTGGCTTCTTTACGTACGATGATTTCATCGACGTATTTGACGCCCTTGCCCTTATAGGGTTCCGGCGGACGGTAGGCGCGAATTTCAGCTGCCACCTGTCCAACCTTCTGCTTGTCCATACCTTTTACAACGACATCCGTCTGACTCGGGGTTTCCACCGTCACCCCTTCGGGCACGGCATAATCAATCGGATGAGAGAAGCCCAGCGTAAGATTCAGCTTCTGTCCCTGTGCCTGTGCACGGTAACCCACACCGACCAGCTGGAGTTTCTTTTCAAAGCCTTCTGTGACGCCAATGACCATATTATTGATCAGCGCACGCGTTGTGCCCGCCAGCGCCATCGCCGCCTTGGAGCCATCCTTCGGCGCAAAGGTCAGAACATTGTCGTTCTGTTCTATTTTTACCGAGGCGTGCACATCACGCTGCAGTGCGCCCTTGCTCCCCTTGACGGTAACAGACTGGCCACTGATAGCGACTTCAACACCCTTCGGCACTTCAACCGGATTTTTTGCAACTCTGGACATGGTTATTTACTCATCAGGATACGTAGCACAACACTTCACCACCCTCTCCGGCGGCACGTGCGGCACGATCACTCATCACACCTTTCGAGGTTGAAACAATAGCAACACCCAGACCACCCATGACTTTGGGCAGTTCGTCCTTTGCCTTGTAGATACGCAGCCCCGGGCGACTGACACGCTTCAGCGTATCGATGACCGGCTGGCCTTCGTAGTATTTAAGCGAGACACTCAGCGACGGCTTGCCGCCTTCAACCTGCTCACTGAAATCAGCGATATAGCCTTCATCCTTCAGCACATTCGCAATCGACTGCTTGAGCTTTGAAGAAGGCATTGACACCGATACCTTGCCCGCCCGCTGGCCGTTACGGATGCGGGTCAGCATGTCGGCGATAGGATCTGTCATCATAATCTGCGTACCTCTATCTGAATTCTGCGCTGTTACCAGCTGGCCTTGACCAGGCCGGGAATATCACCCTGCATGGCATGTTCGCGCAGCTTGTTGCGCGCCAGACCGAACTTGCGGTAGTAACCGTGCGGACGGCCGGTAATACGGCAACGATTGCGTTGACGACAGGGGCTGGCGTTGCGCGGCAGGGCCTGCAACTTCAGCTGTGCCTCGTAACGCTCTTCTTCCGGCTTGGTCATATCGGCGATGATCGTCTTCAGCGCTGCACGCTTTGTCGCGTATTTCTTGACCATCTTGGCGCGTTTGATCTCGCGCTGGATCATGGATTGTTTGGCCATCTCGCTTTTCCTCAGTTCCTGAACGGGAAGTTAAACGCTGCCAGCAGCGCGCGACCTTCCTCATCTGTTTTCGCCGTGGTGGTAATGTTGATATCCATACCACGCAGGGTGTCAATCTTGTCGTAATCCACTTCCGGGAAAATGATTTGCTCGCTGACGCCCATATTGTAGTTGCCACGGCCGTCGAAAGACTTCGGACTCATGCCGCGGAAGTCCCGGATACGCGGAATTGCAATGGCGATCAATCGGTCAAGAAACTCGTACATGCGTTCACGACGCAATGTCACCTTGCAACCGACAGGCCAGCCTTCACGGACCTTGAAACCTGCAACAGACTTGCGCGCATTGCGCACAATCGGCTTCTGCCCGGCAATCTTCGTCATATCTGAAACCGCATGCTCCATGACCTTTCGATCCCCGAGCGCTTCACCAACACCCATATTAATGGTGATCTTGGTGATACGCGGTACTTCCATCACGTTCTTGTACTCGAACTGCTCCTGGAGCTTGCCGATAACTTCTTCGTGATACTGTTTTTGCAACCTGGCCATCTTCAGCTACTCTCTCAGACGTCCACGACTTCGTCGTTGGACTTGAATACACGCACCTTGCGACCGTCTTCCAGTGTACGGAAGCCAACACGATCGCCCTTCCTGGTCTGCGGGTTGTACAACATGACGTTGGACACGTGAATCGGCATCTCTTTCTCGATAATACCGCCGGCAACACCCGCCTGTGGATTGGGCTTGGTGTGCTTCTTCACAATATTGACGTTTTCCACGATCAGCTTGTCGATCTCGGGCAGCACTTTCAGCACGTTGCCGCGCTTGCCACTGTCCTTGCCAATCATCACGACGACATCATCGCCTTTACGTATCTTGCGCATAATCCTGACTCCCGCCTACAGCACTTCAGGTGCAAGCGAAATAATCTTCATAAACCGTTCACTACGCAGCTCGCGCGTAACCGGGCCAAAGATGCGGGTACCGATTGGCTCCAGCTTGGCATTGAGCAGCACAGCCGCATTGCCATCAAAGCGGATCAGAGAGCCGTCTGGACGACGCACACCCTTGGCGGTACGAACCACAACGGCGTTGTAGACCTCACCCTTCTTGACCTTGCCACGAGGAATCGCCTCTTTAATACTCACCTTGATGATGTCGCCGATACCGGCATAACGACGGTGTGAACCGCCCAGCACCTTGATGCACTGAAGGCGACGTGCGCCGCTGTTATCAGCAACATCCAGTTTTGTCTGCATCTGGATCATGACTTAGCCCCGTAATTCCTTTGTTTCAATCAGCCAGCGGGCCGATCGACAACTTCAACCAGCGTCCAGGACTTGGTCCTGGACAGCGGCCGGCATTCTTTAATAGACACTGTATCGCCTGCGCGACATTCATTGTTTTCATCATGAATGTGCAGCCTGGTCGAACGGCGGATGTATTTCCCGTACAACGGATGACGCACTTTGCGCTCAACTTTCACAACGGCGCTCTTGTCCATCTTGTCACTGACAACCAGGCCGGTCAGCGTACGGATTGTCTTGCTGTCTTCAGTCATGCCGCTTCACCCGTTTTGGCCTTTTCATTCAATACTGTCTTGATACGCGCGATGTTACGGCGCACCTTTTTCACCTGGTCGGGCCGCGACAGCTGTCCTGTTCCCTTCTGCATGCGCAGATTGAACTGCTCCTTCAGCAAACCATCCAGCTCAAGCTTCAGCTCATCGGCTGACTTTGCACGAAGATCACTCGCGTTCATCACATCACCGTCCGATTAATAAAGGTGGTACGCACCGGCAGTTTCGCAGCAGCAAGCTTGAATGCTTCCCGCGCCAGCTCTTCCGGCACACCTTCCATTTCATAGAGCACACGACCGGGCTGAATCTTGGCAACCCAGTATTCAACATTACCCTTACCCTTACCCTGGCGAACCTCGATAGGTTTCTTGGTAATCGGCACGTCGGGGAACACACGGATCCACAACTTGCCACCACGTTTTACGTGACGGGTAATGGCACGACGTGCGGCTTCAATCTGACGCGCGGTAATCTGTCCACGCGTGGTCGCCTTGAGGGCGAACTCGCCGAAGCTGCACTTGTTACCGCTGAGCGCAAGACCACGGTTGCGACCCTTCTGCTGCTTGCGGAATTTGGTTCTCTTGGGCTGTAACATGTCTTCGCGACTCCCTTATTTGGCACCGGCCGCTTTCTTGGCAGGCTCGGGCTCAACGTTCTGCTCATCGCGGTCAAGGATTTCACCCTTGAACACCCAGACTTTCACGCCAATTACACCGTAGGTGGTATTGGCACGCGTCACGCCGTAGTCAATGTCGGCACGCAGCGTGTGCAACGGTACCCGGCCTTCGCGATACCATTCGGTACGTGCGATTTCAGCACCGTTCAGTCGACCGGCAACCATAATCTTGATGCCCTCGGCACCCAGACGCATGGCGTTACCGACAGCGCGCTTCATGGCGCGGCGGAACATGATACGACGCTCCAGCTGCTGTGCCACACTTTCGGCAACCAGCTGCGCTTCGATCTCGGGCTTGCGAATCTCTTCGATATTCACATGAACCGGCATACCCATCTTCTGCGACACCAGGGCGCGAAGCTTTTCGATGTCCTCGCCCTTTTTGCCGATCACGATACCCGGACGCGCCGTGTGAACGGTAATGATCGCATTATTCGCCGGGCGCTCGATCTGGATGCGACTCACGGATGCGTGCTTGAGCTTCTGCTTGATGAAGTCCCGCACCTCGATATCGAGGTTCAGGAAATCCGCATAATGCTTCGAATCCGCGTACCACTTCGACGTCCAGTCCTTGACGATGCCGAGGCGTATACCGGTTGGATGTACTTTCTGGCCCATGCCGTACTCTCTTCTCTACTCGGGATTACTGTTCAGCGACAGTAATCTGGATATGACTCGTGCGCTTCAGAATCTGGTTGGCGCGGCCCTTGGCGCGTGCGTTCCAGCGTTTGAGGGTTCGACCCTCGTTCACACAAATCTCGGAAATCTTCAACTCGTCCACGTCCGCACCTTCGTTGTGCTCGGCATTGGCAATCGCCGATTCGAGCACCTTGCGAACCATGTGGGCAGCTTTCTTGTTGCTAAAGGTCAGCACTTCGAGCGCTTTCTCGACATGCAGGCCACGAACCTGGTCAGCAACCAGTCGTGCCTTCTGCGCGGAAATGCGTGCGTGACTCAATTTTGCAGACGCTTGCATAATCTTTACCCTTATCTGGATTTTCTGTCCGCAGCGTGACCCTTAAAGGTACGCGTAACTGCGAACTCACCCAATTTGTGACCAACCATGTTCTCGTTGATCAGAATCGGCACGTGCTGGCGGCCGTTGTGTACAGCAATGGTCAGGCCAACCATATCGGGCAACACCATCGAGCGGCGCGACCAGGTCTTGATCGGCTTGCGGCTGTTGCTGCTCACGGCTTCATCGACTTTCTTCATTAGATGAAGATCAATGAAAGGTCCTTTTTTTACGGAACGCGGCACTGTCTTTAACCTCTGTCGTTACTTCTGATTGCGACGACGAACAATCATATTGTCCGTGCGCTTGTTTTTACGGGTCTTGTAACCCTTGGTCGGCATGCCCCACGGGCTTACCGGATGACGACCACCGGAAGTACGGCCTTCACCGCCACCGTGCGGGTGATCTACCGGGTTCATGGCAACACCACGAACGGTCGGACGCACACCGCGCCAGCGGGTCGCGCCCGCCTTGCCCAGTGAACGCAGGTTGTGCTCGGAGTTACCGACTTCACCAATGGTGGCACGGCAATCAACCGGTACCTTGCGCATCTCGCCGGAGCGCAAACGCAGGGTGGCGTGCTGCCCTTCACGCGCGACCAGCTGTACACCGGCGCCGGCACTGCGGGCAATCTGTCCGCCCTTGCCCGGTTTCATCTCGACGTTGTGCACCACAGTACCCATCGGGATGTTACGCAACGGAAGCGCGCTGCCTGGCTTGATCGGCGCATCGATACCGCTGTGAATTTCGGCACCCGCATAAACGCCCTTCGGCGCCAGGATGTAACGACGCTCACCATCGGCGTACAACACCAGCGCGATATGCGCACTGCGGTTCGGGTCGTATTCCAGGCGTTCGACACGGCCCGGCACACCATCCTTGTTGCGCTTGAAATCAATCACGCGATAGCGCTGACGGTGACCACCGCCACGATGCCGCGTGGTGATACGACCCTTGTTGTTACGACCACCGTTCTTGGTTTTCTTTTCAAGCAACGGCGCCCATGGGTCACCCTTGTGCAATGCTTTCTCGACAATCTTGACGACAAAACGGCGTCCGGGAGATGTCGGTTTTGACTTGACGATAGCCATTATTCTGCGCCCGCGAAATCGATGTCTGAACCTTCAGCCAGCGTGACGTAAGCCTTTTTCCAGTCGGAACGGCGGCCGATTGTCTGCCCGAAGCGTTTTACCTTGCCCTTGACGTTCAACAGCTGAACGCTGTTCACTTTCACGTCAAACATTTTTTCCACCGCCTTGCGGACTTCAGGCTTGCTGGCATCACGCAGCACCTTGAAGACATACTGACGGTTGAGGTCGGCCGCGCGCGTGCTCTTTTCAGAGACCACCGGACCTACCAGAATTTTGCTCAATCGCTCGGCATTCATACGAGCCTCTCCTCAAACTGCTTCAGCGCAGCAACGGTCATCAGCACCTTGTCAAAACCGACCAGGCTGACCGGGTCGGTGATCGAGGTATCGACGACATCAACCTTCGGCAGGTTGCGTGCAGCCAGGTACAGATTTTCATCGGGATCATCGTGAACGATCAGTACGTGATCGAGATCCATTTCCTTCAGCCTGGCAATCAGCTCCTTTGTTTTCGCAGCACTGACCGCGAAACTCTCGACCACAACCAGCCGATCCTGACGGACCAGTTCTGAAAGGATCGAACGGATAGCCGAGCGATACGCCTTTTTATTCACCTTTTGCGAGTAATCACGCGCACTTGCCGCAAAAGTGACACCACCGCCACGCCACAGCGGGCTGCGGATTGTACCAGCACGCGCGCGTCCTGTCCCCTTTTGTCGCCAGGGTTTGGCGCCGCCGCCTCTGACCGCGGAGCGATTCTTCTGTCCGACAGTACCGGAGCGCGCCGCTGCCATGTAGGCCACCACAACCTGGTGGACCAGCGTTTCGTTGAATTCCTGTCCAAATACCGCGTCGGCAACGTCCAGGCTCGAACCACCATGCATATTGATATTCATGTCCGACCCCTCTACCGCGCCTTGACCGCAGGCGTAACAATCACGTCACCACCCCGGGAGCCCGGCAGCGAGCCCTTGACCAGCAACAGGTTACGCTCGGTATCGACGCGAATAATTTCAAGATTCTGCTGGGTGCGACGCACATTACCCATGTGCCCGGCCATGCGCTTGCCCTTGAACACGCGCCCCGGTGTCTGACACTGACCGATGGAGCCCGGCGCACGGTGCGACAGCGAGTTACCGTGGGTTGCGTCCTGCATGGAGAAGTTATGGCGCTTCACACCACCGGCAAAACCCTTGCCAATGGTCGTGCCAGCCACATCCACTTTCTGACCAGCTTCAAACAGATCGACACCCAGCTGCTTGCCGACCTCGATATCACCACCTTCACCATCGCCCAGGCGGAATTCCCATAAACCGCGACCCGCTTCGGTACCCGCCTTGGCAAAGTGCCCGGCAGCCGCCTTGTTCACGCGCGATGCGCGGCGCGAACCGGTTGTCACCTGGTAAGCCCGGTAACCGTCTGTGTCCTGACCCTTTACCTGGGTGACACGGTTCGGCTCAACTTCGATAACCGTCACAGGAATAGATTCGCCCGCGTCCGTAAAGATGCGGGTCATACCTGCTTTTCTGCCAATTAATCCGATAGCCATTTTATTTACCTTAAATAACCTGCTGGAGCGGGCCTGCCCGCTCCTGCTGCCCTCAGTTCAGTTTGATTTGCACGTCAACGCCGGCCGCAAGGTCCAGCTTCATGAGCGCATCAACGGTTTTGTCTGTGGGATCCACAAGGTCCATCAGACGCTTGTGGGTACGGATCTCGTACTGATCGCGGGCATCCTTGTTGACGTGTGGCGAAATCAGGACCGTGAACCGTTCTTTCTTGGTCGGGAGCGGAATCGGACCACGCACCTGGGCGCCGGTACGACGAGCTGTCTCGACAATTTCACGTGCTGACTGGTCGATCAAACGATGATCGAACGCTTTCAGCCGAATACGAATTCTTTGATTTGCCATGTCAACCTCTAAAGAACAGGGACAGCATTCAATCCGTCCCGATTAAAATTTCTGTTACTCGATGATCTTGGCGACGACGCCGGCGCCCACAGTACGGCCACCTTCGCGGATCGCAAAACGCAATCCTTCTTCCATCGCGATCGGTGCAATCAGGCTCACCGTGATCTTCACGTTGTCACCCGGCATCACCATCTC
>NZ_JBTTIO010000006.1:0-95609 GCF_058323355.1 Thiogranum sp. | reverse complement strand
AACGCGGAAAAAGAGAGCCCTGTTTGAGTGGTTTATGCGCAGCATAAACCGCGAGTTTGGGCGAACGCCGCGTTACGCGAGAAGCACAGGGAACCCGCGCAGCGGGCAAACCGTTGAGCCTGAAAGACACCCGCCAGTCCGCACTTTCCACCCACACTAACCAATAATCAGCTTCACCCCAATCACCAATGTCACCAGTTCAAAAGCCCGCTTCACCCATCGATTACCCTGCCGGATCGCCAGGTGCGCACCGAAATAGCCGCCCAGCAGTGACCCCAGCAGCAAGGCCGGTACCCACTCCCAGCGGATTTCCGCGATCAGTCCCAGCGTCAGTGCCCCTGCGCCGTTCCAGAACACCCCCACCAGCACCAGTGTGTAGGCAATCGCGCGCTTGTACTCAAAACCGAACCAGCGCACCAGCCACAGGGTGACGAAAAGGCCCGTGCCCGAGGTAAGGGAACCATTCAGTGCGCCAATCACAAACAGGCCGGTTCCACCGATGAGGAAGCCCCTGCGATCGCGGTGCTGGATGCTTTCTGACTGCCCAAGCCCCGGGCGCATCCAGGAGTACAGCCCCAGCCCCGCCGTCAGGAACCCCAGCGCCACTTCGGCCACCCGGCCGGGGATACCCACAACCAGGTTGGCGCCCACCACCACGCCGGGCAAACCGGTCGCAAGTATAAAAAGGGAAAGCCGTTTTTCCAGTCCGCCCTCCCTCAAGTGGCGCACCGTTGCGCCGATACCAAGGGCAACACTGGCCACCTTGTGGGTCGCCAGTGCGACCACGAATGGCAAACCCAGAAAGATCAGTGCCGGCAGCTGGATCAAACCGGCGCCACCGCCTGAAAAGGCCGACAACAGGTTTGCCAGCAGGGAAATCAGAAACAACACGAACTGGTCTAGCAGATCCACTGGCCGGTGACTCGCAGAGTTGGAAAGGTAAACATGAAAATGCTGTCTCGCATCAAACAGTTCTCAGCCATTGGACTGTGCGCCATGATTGCGCTGTCGTTCACACCAGTCCAGGCCGGCAAACTGAAAAAGTGGATCGACGAAAATGGCCAGGTACAGTACGGCGACCACATTCCACCGCAGTATGCGAAAAAAAGTGTCCAGACGCTGAACAGCCAGGGTGTTGTTGTGCAAACCCGTGCGGCGGCGAAAACACCGGAACAGATTGCCGAGCAGGAACGCCTGGCGCAACTGGCTGCCGAGCAGGAACGCAAGCGCCAGGAACAGGCCCGCAAGGATCGTATTCTGCTGGATACCTTCACCAACGAAGACGAGATGATCCTGACCCGCGATGGCAAGATCGAAGCCATCGAGGCTATTATCCGGGTGACCAACGGCCGTATCGAGAAGATACGTCAACGGTTGTCCTCACAGAAAAAACGCGCCGCGAATCTGGAGCGTGCGGGCAAGCCTGTTCCCGACAGCATGATGGAACAGATCCGGGAATCGCGCAACCAGATCAGGCACAATACCGAATACATCGAAAACCGCCGGTTGGAACAGCAGGCCATCCGGGAAAAGTTTGAAGTCGACATCAAGCGCTTCAGAGAGTTGCAGGCTGCCAAACAGGAACAGGCGCTCGACACTGCAGCAAAGTAATCGCGTCAGCGCTTGATGAGGGTACCGACACCCTCGTCGGTAAACAGCTCAACAAGCACCGCATGCTCGACCCGGCCGTCGATAATATGCGCGGCACGTACTCCGGACTTGACGGCCGACAATGCGCACTGGATCTTGGGCAGCATGCCACCGTGAATGGTGCCATCCCCGATTAACCCGTCGACCTCCGATGCACTCAGCCCGGTCAACAGATTCCCCTGCTTGTCCAGCAGCCCCGTTGTGTTGGTCAGTAAAATCAGCTTTTCCGCACCCAGCACTTCAGCGATACGGCCCGCCACCAGGTCGGCATTGATGTTGTATGAGCGACCGTCCTCGCCCACACCGATGGGTGCAATAACCGGGATAAACCCGCCATTGACCAGCATATCGACCACATCGGCGTCCACACTGGCCACTTCACCCACATGTCCGATATCGATGATTTCCGGTGCATCGAGTTCCGGACTGTTGCGGGTGATCTTGAGCTTGCGGGCGCGGATCAGGTCACCATCCTTGCCGGTCAGTCCAACCGCCCGGCCACCGTGGCGGGTCATCAGGTTGACGATTTCCTTGTTCACCAGGCCACCCAGCACCATCTCCACCACGTCCATGGTTTCGCTGTCGGTTACCCGCATGCCTTCGACAAAACGGCTTTCCTTGCCCAGCTTGTCCAGCAGCTGACCAATCTGCGGACCGCCACCGTGCACCACGACCGGGTTGATACCCACCAGCCGCATCAACACAATGTCGCGCGCAAAACCGCTCTTCAGGGTTTCATCGACCATGGCGTTGCCGCCGTACTTGACCACCACGGTCTTGCCACGGAAACGCTGGATATAGGGCAGGGCCTCACCCAGAACGTGGGCGATTTCAGTCGCTTTATCAGAACTCAGGCTCATAATTTTCAGAATGGCAATGACAGGTTGGGATCAACCTGTAACATAACACGACGGAACTCATCCTGTATGGCGCTGAGAGCCAGCTCGTCGTCCGCCTCAAAACGCAGCACCAGGCAGGGCGTCGTGTTGGACGCACGCACCAGCCCCCAGCCGCGCTCGAACTCGACCCGCATGCCGTCGATGGTGGCAACACGCGCATTCTCGAAGTGGGCGCTGGTGAGCAGCTTCTCCATGAACACCGGCGGTTCGCCTTCCGCCATCGGTACGTTCAGTTCAGGTGTGTTGACGCTGTCCGGCAATTCCGCGAACACCTCACTGGAAATACGCGCGTCATTGGCCAGGATCTCCAGCAAACGTGCGGCAGAATAGAGCGCGTCATCAAAACCGAACCAGCGCTCCTTGAAGAAAATATGCCCGCTCATTTCACCGGCCAGCAACGCGCCGGTCTCTTTCATCTTGGCCTTGATCAGCGAATGCCCGGTCGCCCACATCAGCGGCTCACCGCCGTGCTCCGCAACAATGGTGGCAACATGTCGCGAGCATTTCACATCATAGATAATCTGCGCACCGGGATTACGTGCCAGCACATCCCTGGCCAGCAACATCAGCAAACGATCGGGCCAGATAATCTCACCGCTGGAACTGACCACGCCAATACGGTCCCCGTCGCCATCGAAAGCAATACCGATTTCGGCACCATGCTCCTGCACCGCCTGGATAAGTGCTGCAAGATTCCCGGTTTTACCGGGGTCAGGATGGTGATTGGGGAAATTACCGTCGACTTCACAAAACAGTTCCACAACCTCACAACCCAGTTCCCGCAACAGGCGCGGCGCAGCAACACCGGCTACACCGTTACCGCAATCCACCACGACTTTCATCGGGCGTACAATCTGTACGTCGCTCTTTACCCGTTCGATATAGTCCGGCAACACGCTGACTTCCTCGATACTGCCTTCACCTGTCAGCAGGTCGCTGCTTTCGATACGTTTATGCAAACCCTGAATCGCCTCGTTCGCCAGCGTCTCGCCACCCAGTACAATCTTGAAGCCGTTGTACTCTGCCGGGTTATGGCTGCCGGTCACCATGACACCGGAACCGCTACCCAGATATTGGGCAGCGAAGTAAAGCACCGGCGTGGGAACCTGCCCGATATCCTTCACGTCGCGACCGGTTGCAACCAGCCCGCGGATCAATGCAGCCGTCAGGTCGGGGCCGGACAGACGCCCGTCACGCCCCACCACAATCGTCTGCTCTCCCCGGTAATATGCCTCGCTACCGATTGCCCGCCCGATTTCGTAGGCTGTATCCGTGGTCAATGTCTCGCCGGCAATCCCACGAATATCATAGGCACGGAAGATCTCTGCACTGACGCGGGTGTTATCAGCGTCCAGTTGGGTAACTTCAAGTGATCCCTCATCGAACAGCAGGTCGCCTTCAATTTCATCGATAATGTCGCTGCCTGCCTTTCCTTCCCTGTCCTGCGCAGCGGCAGACACCACCGGCACACCGGCACTCGCCGTACGCACCATCAATTCGAGGGTATCGTGGAATTCCTCCAGCGCACAGGGATAGTCCGACCTGACCCGCCCGTCGCGCATATCCTTGACGATGGTCAGGGCAGTAACCTGATCCTTTCGCAACGCACCAGCGGTGCGGCGAAATACAAACCAGACCAGTAACAGTAATACCACTGATGCGCCGACCCCCACTCCTGCAGCGCTTACCAGCAAGGTGCTGCTGCCGCCGGCAGCATCTGCAGGCCAGTAGGCTATCTGCCAACGCGTGCCGCTTACCTTTGATCGGCTCGGTGAAACATCGGTCTGCCGCAAGGCCGATGATCCCTGGCGGGTAAACACCAGCGGTGTTGCGCCAGCAATCTGCTGCAACTCAACGTAGCCGTTCACGGCAATCTGTTTCAACATGGCCTGCAAGGGCTGTAATGGGAAACTCACCATCAAATGGCCGACGATGCGACGACCACCGGGATCAAGAATACGCCGCACCAGATTGATATGCTGTTGTGGTGTGCCCGCCATCTGGACTTCCACGGGCGGTGGCGTTTCATGCGTCTCGGCATACTTGAGCATCTCAATCGCCGCATAACCAATCGGCGGACTGGTTTCGAGATCGACTTCCTCAACACCCGGTAGCAGCAGACGAACCCGAACAGCTGTCGGGAACAGTCCGGCAAGCTGCTCGGCCTGTGTCGCCAGAGCCGTTTCATCGCCCTGCTCCATGAGCCGCGCAAGTTCCTGAACCTTTACCGCGCGCTCGGCCGTCACAGCCTGCTGCTCGACCCATTGACGGATCCCGCCCGCCAGCAAGCCTGCAACCTGACCGGCATGGCGCTGTCCCGCACTTCGCAGCTGGAATTCGGTTTGCATGTATACCACCAGCGGCGGAAGGGCCGCCAGTAACGCACCCGCCAGCATCAACAACAGCATCTGGCTGCGCAGACTCAGGCGTGCAGGGGGTTTTGTGGTAGATGCCTTCTCCGCAGCGGCCTTGACCGGCTTGTCCTTACCCCTACCCGATCGAAACGGTAATTTCATCAACAATCCCTGATTGGTCTTTCGTTGTAAATCTGTCAGGCGCGACCGGTGTGCCCAAAACCCCCGGCCCCACGTTCACTATCGACAAATTCCTCAACAACTTCAAATGCTGCGCGCACAACCGGCACGAATATCATTTGCGCGATCCGCTCACCCGGCTGAACAGTAAACGGGGTATCGCCACGGTTCCAGCAGGACACGAACAATTGCCCCTGGTAGTCCGAATCGATCAGACCAACCAGATTGCCCAATACCACACCGTGTTTATGGCCAAGCCCGGAGCGTGGCAACAGCACCGCCGCCAGTCCGGGGTCACTGATGTGTATTGCCATACCGGTCGGGATCAGTTCGGTGGCACCCGGCTCCAGTACCAGATCAGCGTCGATACAGGCGCGCAGGTCCATACCGGCGGAACCGTCGGTGGCGTAGTCGGGCAAGGGAAACTCCGCGCCGATGCGCGAATCGAGAATTTTAAGCTGAATGCGCTGCATGATGTTCCTGTGTTTTTGCGCCGCCTGCGTACAGCGCGGCGATCTGTTTTACCAGCTGGCGGGCCAGCCGGGGCTTCGGTGCTCTTTCAAGCGTTTTGCTGCCACCTTCCCAGACCAGCAACAGTTCATTGTCGTCCGTATCGAAACCCAGCCCGGCACCGACCCGGTTGGCGGCAATCAGTTCCACACCCTTTGCCAGGCGCTTTTTCTGCGCACAGGCCAGCAGGTTTTCTGTCTCCGCGGCAAAGCCCACACAAAATGGCCGGGGCTGATGACTCGCTACCGTGGCGAGAATATCGGTGACGGGCTGCAGGGTTAATGACAGGCTATCCGCCTGCTTTTTGATCTTGCGCGTTGCCGGGGCCTCGGGGCGATAATCCGCCACAGCCGCGGTAGCGATAAAAAGATCGCAACCGGCTGTCAGCTGCACCTGTACAGCCTCCAGCATCTCTGCCGCACTCTCCACCCGAACAAGATCAATACCCGCCGGCGCATCAAGCACCGTTGGGCCACTGATCAGCACAACGCCTGCGCCCGCTTCGCGCGCGGCCGCGGCCACGGCGTAACCCATTTTCCCGGAACTGCGGTTACTCAGATAACGGACCGGATCTATCGCCTCACGGGTCGGACCGGCCGTCACCACCACGCGGACACCCGCCAGCGCACCACCGGAAAAGCTGTCTGACAGCCGGTTCACCAGTTCTGCGGGTTCCAGCATACGTCCCGGGCCGGTTTCGCCACAGGCCTGCTCACCCTCGGCAGGCCCCCATACCGCGACCCCGCGTCGACGCAGTGTTTCAATATTGTCCCGGGTCGCCGCATTGCCCCACATGGCCTGATTCATGGCCGGTGCTACCGCCAGCGGCTGTTCGCTGGCAACACAGACCGCCGACAGCAGGTCATCGGCCCGCCCGTGCGCCAGTTTTGCCAGGCTATCCGCGGTGGCGGGTGCAATCAGGAGGCGGTCCGCCCAGCGCGCCAGATCAATATGGTCCATACCACTGTGGTCGTCCTGCCAGTCACACCACACGGGTTCACCGCTGAGCGCCTGGAAGGTTCGCACACCGACAAATTCGCGCGCCGCCGGCGTCATCACCACGCGGACGCGGGCGCCAGCGGCACGCAACCGGCGCACCAGGTCGGCACTCTTGTATGCCGCGATACCTCCGCTGACACCAAGAAGGATCTGTTTTTTCGCAAGAAAATCCATAGAAGGCAAGTGTACCAGAAGCCTGGCGTGCAGAAAGGCCCGTTGTCGCGCAGGCAGCGCTTGTATACCCGGGCTTTACAAACCCGCTGTGGCTGACCAGAATCCCGCACAGCACACCATCCACGACAACGGTGAACAGGGAGGTTGACCATGTCGATCCAGCAATGGCCGGTTTCCGAACGGCCGCGTGAAAAACTTCTGTCACAGGGCGCCCAGTCGCTTTCCGATGCCGAGCTGCTGGCCATTTTCCTGCGTACCGGCACCACCGGTCGCAGCGCCGTCGATCTGGCGCGTGACCTGATGTCCGAATATGGCGGCCTGCGCAGCCTGTTCCAGGCAGACCGCATACGTTTCTGCCGCACGCGGGGACTTGGCGATGCAAAATTCGCCCAGCTACAGGCGGTACTGGAGCTGGCCCGCCGCCATCTCGGCGAAACCCTGTCACGCCAGGACGCCTTGCAAAACCCGGATGAAACGCGACGTTATCTGACAGCCAGATTACGCGAATACCCTTACGAAGTCTTTGCCTGTCTGTTCCTCGACACCCGGCACCGGGTCATAGCCTGCGAAGAACTGTTCCGTGGCACCATCGACGGCGCCAGCGTTCACCCACGCGAAGTCCTGCGGCGTGCCATGCAACACAATGCCGCGGCACTGATACTTGCCCACAACCACCCGTCCGGCGTTGCCGAACCCAGTCAGGCTGACCGGCGCATCACCGAACGCCTGCGCGAGGTCATGGCGCTGGTCGATATCCGGGTGCTGGATCACATCGTGGTCGGCGACCGGGTGGCCGTATCATTTGCAGAACGCGGATGGATGTAACATGCCACCATGCCGTAAAAATAAATTAATCTATAATTTTCATAGCCTTAAGCAATTTCCCGGCAGGTTCACGCGCGTTCCCGGAGAGCGCCTGTGTGTGCAAAAACCTTGTCTGCCGGTAACCACTCTGGTATAAAGCGCGGTTCTCGTTGCTCGCCCCCGGGCGGGTCGTGCAAGAATCTTGAGGAATAGAGCAATGTCCAAAGTTTGTCAGGTCACCGGGAAGCGCCCGGTTTCGGGTAACAATGTTTCCCATGCGCATAACAAAACCCGCCGCCGGTTCCTGCCGAACCTGCACTCTCACCGTTTCTGGGTAGAGAACGAAAACCGCTGGGTGAAACTGCGCGTGTCTTCCAAGGGTATGCGTATTATCGACAAGCTCGGCATCGACACCGTGCTGGCCGACATCCGCGCCCGCGGCGAAAAGGTTTAAGGGGAATCAACCATGCGTGACAAGATCAAACTGGTATCCAGCGCCGGCACCGGCCACTACTACACCACCACCAAGAACAAACGCACCATGCCCGACAAGCTGGAGCTGAAGAAATACGACCCTGTAGTACGCAAGCACGTGACCTACAAGGAAGCGAAGAACAAGTAATTCGTCCCTGGTCATTGCACAAAAAAGCCCGGCAATGCCGGGCTTTTTTGTGCCTGCATTCAAACCCTCAGAGCGCGACGGCTGGCTGCAGACTGTAGCCTTTCAGGCGCTGCGCAAACTCCTGCAGGGCCCTGACGCCAGTCTCTTCGGCCTGCTGACACCAGTCCTGCAAAGCCTTGAGCAACGCCTCATGACTGGCCGCGGAGCGATTCCACACCTGCTGGAGCTGCTGCCGGTACTGGTAGGCAACCCGCAGGTCTCCAAAACGACTCAGCACGCCTTCCAGCAGACCAAGGCTTTGCGCATCCATGGTATCCGGGTCACGCACCAGCAAACGGCGCGTGCTGCGCAGACCCCAACGGCACTCACCGTTGCGGCATGCCTGCCGCAGCAGCGGCCACAACACCTGCCGGGCATAGTCCGACATCACGTGGAAACGGGCAATAACCACGGCTTTCACGGTATCCAGGTCAACACTCTCCTTGCCGGCAAGAATCCGCGGCCTGGGCGCCAGCTTCCTGACCCGTGCCAGGCCCAGTGCCTGCATCACGCGGATGTAGCCCCAGCCCAGATCAAATTCCCAGCGACGCATCGAGAAGCGCGCTGAACTGGCAAACGCGTGGTGATTGTTATGCAACTCCTCGCCACCGACCATAAAACCCAGCCAGGAAATGTTGCGTGATGCATCCGGCGTCTCGTAGTTGCGATACCCCCACCAATGACCGATACCGTTGATCACACCCGCTGCCCAGAAAGGAATCCACAACATCTGCACGGCCCACAACGCAACACCGAAGAATCCGAACAGGGCATAGTCGATCACCAGCATGATGGCAATACCGAGTATCGTGAAACGGCCATACAGGTTGCGCTCCAGCCAGTCATCCGGTGTGGCATGGCCATATTTCGAAAGCGTGTCTGCCTTGTCCGCCTCAACACGGTACAGCTCCGCGCCGCGCCATAACACGGTGCGGATACCGCGTGTCCGGGGGCTGTGCGGATCATCGGGCGTTTCGCACTTCGCGTGATGCTTGCGATGCACGGCCACCCACTCGCGGGTCACGGTACCTGTTGTCAGCCACAGCCAGAAACGGAAAAAATGGCTGATGGCAGGATGCAGATCCAGCGCGCGGTGCGCCTGGTGACGGTGAAGAAAAACAGTAACGCTGACAATGGTGATGTGGGTCAGCACGAACCCGGTCAAAAGGTAGCCCCACCAGGGGAGATCTACCAGGCCGGCATACCAGGAGAAGCCGGAGAACAATGTAGCCATTTAAACCTCTAGAACATATATTGGCAGCTGGCAGTTTAACACAGCTGGCCCTGCCAACAGTTTCGGCCGTATCGGCCGACAGCTTGATTAATGTTTAACGAACGGAATCTGCTACACTTTTTACCTCGTCAGGGAACCGACACCAGACTATGAGCGACATCTTTATAGGCCGGCAACCCATTTACGACCGCCGTCAGGACGTCTACGCCTACGAGCTGCTGTTTCGCTCGGCACAGCACAACGCCGCCAATATTACCGATGGCGACAAGGCGACCACCGATGTCATCGTCAACACTTTCATGGAAATCGGGCTGGATAATATCGTCAGCGACAAGCTCGCTTTCATCAACCTGACACGCGCTTTTTTTGTCGATGAAACAGCTATCTCGCTGCCCAGAGACCGGGTCGTACTGGAACTGCTTGAAGACATCGAGGCCGACGACGAGGTGGTGGCCGGTGTCACACGATTACGCCAGCAGGGGTACCGTATCGCGCTGGATGACTTCATCTATCACGCGTCACTGCAGCCGCTGGTGGAACTGGCCCATATCATCAAGATCGACATCATGGCGCTCAACCAGGATGAAATCCGCGATCACGTCGCACAGCTGCGCAAACACCCACTGCAGCTGCTGGCCGAGAAGGTAGAAACCCGCGAGGAATACGATTTCTGCATGCAGCTGGGCTTCGACTATTTCCAGGGTTACTTCTTTGCACAACCGAAAATCATCAAGGGACAGCGCCTGCCCAACAACCGGCTGTCCATACTCAAGCTGATGAGCCGGCTGCAGGACCCTGATATCACACCGGACGAGCTGGAAAGCCTGATTGCCCGGGATGTTGCCTTCAGCTACAAAATTCTGCGCTATGTCAACTCGGCCGCCATCGCCCTGTCGCGCAAGATCGAATCTGTCCAGCAGGCTGTGGTCATCCTGGGCCTGAAGACAATCCGTACCTGGACCACCTTGCTGGCCATGTCACAGATTGATGACAAACCGATGGAACTGGTGGTCATCGCCATGATTCGCGCCAGGATGGCGGAGAACATGGCGCGTGCGCGCAAGGAACCGGACCCCGATGTCTATTTTACCGTTGGACTGTTTTCCGCACTGGACGCGCTGATGGACAACAGCATGGAAGAGATCCTCACCCAGTTGCCGCTCGCCGACTACATTACCGAGGCGTTGCTGCATCACAGTGGCAGCCATGGCAAAACCCTGTCCTGCATACTGGCTTACGAACGCGGCGACTGGGAAGATATTCACTGCGATCACCTGGGCGCCACGGAAATTCGCGACGCCTACCTGTCAGCCGTGCAGTGGGCCAATGATGTCTGCCAGGCACTGATCGGCGATTGAACGGCTGGCACAGCTTTTCTTGATCTGGATCAAGGACGGCCAGCGGCACACTGCGTAGTCTGGATCGCGGTTGGACTAGTGACCGGTTCAGGACACAAGCACTAACTGCTCAGTGTTTGTGTTCCGTACCCTCGAGCTTTGTCTTCCTATCCCGTCCTTTCCGCAGAACCGCAAGGTTCTGCGGATTTTTTTGTCAGCAGTAAACTGCCATCTGCCGCCTTGCGGAGTGTCCACTGCGGCTCAACCAGCAGGGTAGCCTCGTCATCCACCACCAGCAGCGGCCCCTCATAGACCGGCCCGTTACCCAGCCCAGCGCGGCGCCAGACCGGAACAGGATGAGAAAACCCTGAAAGCTCAGCGAGTTCGAGCGGACTACCGTTTCCTTCCGGTGCCTCTTCCAGGCACACCAGTTGTTCGCCGGCAGCGGACAGCGCCACGCGGATATTGACCAGCTCGAGCGGGGCATCGAGCCGGTGGCCGAATCGCTGCCGGTGCGCCTGGTGGAAAGACTCGGCCGCGTCAGCCACCGATTCGAAAGGGATATTGAGTGAAAAACTCTGCCCGGCATAGCGCAGATCAAGGCTGCGCGCGCAATTGACCGTTTCGCGCTGCACACCTTCCTCCAGCAACTCCGCAAGGCCCTGGTCCGCCAACCGCTGGAAGGCCGACTGCAAAATCACCTCTTCCTGCCCATCCAGCAGGCCACGCAGTGTATGCGACAGTTGCCGGCCGCGTGGCGCCACCAGCATACCCAGTGCCGATAACACCCCGGCGGCTGCCGGCACCATGGCCTGTTGCATCCCCAGGGCATCGGCCAGCGCGCAGACGTGCAAACCACCGGCTCCACCAAAGGCAGTCAGCGTAAACCCGGACGGGTCTATGCCGCGCTGGACGGAAATTACCCGTAACGCCTGCGCCATATGTTCGTTGGCCAGCTCGATGACACCTCGCGCCGCCTGTTGCGGCGAAACGTCCATGTCCTTTGCCAGTGCCGAGATCACCTGCTGCGCAGCGTCCACGTCAAGCGACATATCGCCGCCCAGAAACGCCTGCGGCCGTAAACGTCCGAGCACCAGGTTGGCATCGGTTACCGTCGCCCGGCGGCCACCCCGGCCATAACAGGCCGGCCCGGGGTCAGCACCGGCCGATTCCGGCCCGACTGCCAGCATACCGCCCTCGTCCACCCGGGCAATGGAGCCGCCACCGGCACCGATGGTGTGCATGTCCACCATCGGCACGGCCACCGGGTAACGGCCGATACGACCTTGCGAGGTCAGGTTGATGCGGCCATCGATGAGCGCCACGTCCGTGGACGTGCCGCCCATATCAAAGGTCAGCAAGCGTGTAATACCATGCCTTGCCGCCACATGCCGCGCCCCCATCAGGCCGCCGGCCGGGCCTGACAACAGCAGGTTTACTGCCCGCTGCGCAGCGCGATCAGCACCAATCGTCAGCCCCGAGCTCTGCATGACATGCACCGGCGCCGGTTCCACGGCCTGCTGCAGGCGCTGCAGATAACCCTGCACCTTCGGCCCCAGCCAGGCATTCAGCCAGGTTGCCATGCCCCGTTCGTATTCGCGTATCTCCGGCAATACCTCGGAGGAACAGGAAACAAACAGGCTGTCCGGCAGGGCGCGGCGAAGCATCCGTTCAAAGCGGTCATCCAGCCAGGAGAACAGCAAATTAATGGCCACGGCCTGTGGCTGCAAGGCAGCAACCTGCCTTGCCAGCGCAGCGCACTCGCGCTCATCGAGCGGCTCCACCACACTGCGGTCCGCACCCAGTCGGCCGCCGGCTTCAAGACATAACCCTGCCGGTACCGGTGGAGGCAGTGGCTGCGGCTGTAACTGGTAGAGTGAATCACGGGCTTGCCGACCGATGGTCAGTGTGTCGGCAAGCCCATGGTTGGTGATGTACACGGTGCGCACACCCTTGCCTTCGAGTGCGGCATTGGTGGCCACGGTAGAACCGTGCACGAGGTGGAAAACCTTGCCTTCCAGCCCCAGTGCCCGGATGCCCTGCAGGATGGCGCGTTCCGGCGCCTCGGGTGTCGACAGTAGCTTGTGGGTGCGAATACGCACACCATCAAAACAGACAAAGTCCGTAAAGGTACCGCCCGTATCAACGCCCAGCAGCAGCATGGCTGTTTCTAGTCGGCTTCCGCGACACAATTACGGCCGGCACGCTTGGCCTTGTACATGGCATCGTCGGCGCGCCTCAACAACTTGTGCAAATCGTCCCCGTCAGACCGCACTGCCAGCCCCTGGCTGATGGTGATATCCAGTCGCTGGCTTCCGGTATTGATCGGCTGGCTGGCAATACGCTGACGGATACGCTCTGCCACCTGCAGTGCCGTGTGGCGCGAGGTGTTCTCCAGCATAATGACAAATTCCTCGCCGCCGTATCGGCCGACAAGATCAAATTCACGCAACGCCGCCCTGATACGCGCCCCGACTTCGGCGAGCACCTTGTCCCCGACCATGTGGCCATAGCTGTCATTCACATTCTTGAAGTGATCCAGGTCAGCCATGATGATACACAAGGGCTGACCGGTTTTGGCGGAGCGCCCGATTGCGCCTTCCAGTGCGTCGAGCAGACTGGTTCGACTGGATACGCCGGTCAGCGCATCCTGTTGCAACTGGGTGCGTAACAGGCTCTGTTCCAGCCGAAGATGCTTTACCGAGCGGTCCAGCTCCATCATGCTGCTACGATGGTAGACCTCGGTGGCGACCGCAATGTCCAGCGTGGTCAGTTTCAGCACCAGGCGGCTGAGCGCCTGCTGCTCACCCGGATCGCCGACACACTCCGTCACCATTTCCAGTATCAGTGTCTGCATAACGCCAAACGCAGACAGATATAATGCCAGCGGCAGGCCCACACGCGCATGCGCGATACCGACACGGGCCCGGGTCTCGAAGTAGCTTGCATCGCGGAAGTTCACACCGAAGGCTGACAGGTAATCAGCCAGCATCACCTTCAGTCGATTGATATCATAGCTTGCCAGCAGGGACTCGGCGCGTGAATCGTGCAATAACTGCTGGTAGAATTTATCGACAATGCGCCGTGACGCCTCGGCAGTCAGCACACAGCGGTGTAATTCCTGAACCGTGTTACGCGACTCGTCTTCAAGGCCGATCAGCGCCAGTTGCGCACGACGCCAGTCGGCATCGAAACCGAACTGGTCACATAGCGGTGCTCCCGGTTTTCGCGCTGGCATAAAAAAGGGTTATCCAAATCCGCTTTCGTTTACGTTATGCTCCCGTTCGGGCGCGGACATGACACTGTGGAAGCCATCATAAAGCACATGGAACCAAAAATCCTGATTAGCGTTGAACAATTATCACGTTACTACGGACACCAGCTTGCGGTTGACCATATCGACTTCACTTTGAAGTCAGGTGAAGTACTGGGCTTTCTCGGCCCCAACGGGGCAGGTAAATCAACCACCATGCAGATAATCACCGGCAACCTGGCACCGAGCGAGGGCCGCATACAGATCAACGGCATCGACATGCTCGACCAGCCGAAACAGGCCAAGGCGCATATTGGCTACCTGCCGGAACAACCACCGGTTTACCGCGACCTGACCGTCGACGAGTACCTGGATTACTGTGCGCGACTGCACCGTGTCAGCGCTGCGCAACGTGGGCAAGCCATTAGCCATGCCAAGCGCCGCTGTGGTTTGCTGGCGGTCAACCGCCGGCTGATCGGCAACCTGTCCAAGGGCTACCAGCAACGCGTCGGCATTGCGCAGGCCATTTTGCACAACCCTGCCGTAGTCATCCTCGATGAACCGACCGTCGGCCTCGACCCCAACCAGATCCGTGAAATCCGGGAGCTGATCCGTGAACTGGGGGAGACACACGGCATCATCCTGTCCACACACATCCTGCCCGAGGTCCAGGCCACCTGCACCCACGTGCAGATTATCAACCAGGGCAAGCTGGTGTTCTCAAAGAGCATGCAGGACATCGAAAAGCAGCTGGTCAGTCACATACTGGTACTGGAAACCCGCGAGCCGCTGAGCGACGAAGTGCTGGAGCAACTGCCCGGCGTGGATCACAGTGAGCGGATTGGCAACACCCGTGCGCGCCTGCACTTTGAGCACGACAACCCGGCCGGCGCCATTGCCGCTTACCTGGCCGGGCAAGGACTGACACTGGTTGAACTTGCGCTGGACCGGCAGACCCTGGAACAGGTATTTGTAGAACTGACCTGCCAGGACGGGCATCACACAACGGAGCATGCTGCCTGATGATATTCACTATCGCCCTGCGTGAACTGAAAAACCTGTTCCTGTCACCGCTGGCCTGGGCAATACTCGCGGTACTGCAACTGGTGATGGCCTTCCTGTTCCTGTCACAGCTGGACACCTACATGGTAACCTGGCAGCCACGGCTATCCGGCATCGAGGGCGCACCCGGTGTAACAGATATTGTTGTTGCACCACTGTTCCAGACCCTTGGCTTCCTGCTGCTGCTGATCTCCCCTGCAATTACCATGCGCAGCTTCAGCGAAGAACAACGCAACCGCACCCTGACACTGCTGCTGTCGGCACCGGTATCGATCCGTGACATCGTTGTTGGAAAATTTCTTGGTATCACCCTGTTCTTTTTTGTTGTACTGCTGATGATCGTTGCCATGCCGCTGTCGCTGTATGCCGGCACCACCCTCGACGCCGGCAAACTGCTGGCCGGTCTGCTGGGTCTCGCTTTGCTGTCCAGCGCATTCGCAGCCATCGGGCTGTTCATGTCATCCCTGACCGAACAGCCGGTTGTCGCGGCCGTCAGCACACTGGGACTGTTGATGTTGTTGTGGATCATTGACTGGAATACCGGCAGTGGCGAGGATGTTTCCGGCCTGTTCCAGTATCTGTCGCTGAAGACCCACCTCAACGCCTTCCTGAAAGGTCTCTTCAGTACCCGTGACCTGGCCTACTACCTGTTGCTCACCGGCGTGTTCCTGGTTCTCGGCATCCGCCGGCTGGACCAGAAACGCCTGACCGGATAGCACCATGAAAGTCACCCGTTCCTCACGCCGCCAGTTACAACTGCAAAACCTGGTCTTCCTGATCGGGTTGCTGACCGTCACCAGCCTGCTCGGCTGGTTGAGTACGCGTTACAACATCGAAGCAGACTGGACCAGCAGTGGCCGCAACAGCCTGTCCATCGACAGCCGCAAGTTACTCGAGGAAATGGAGGGGCCGGTGCATATCACCGCCTTTGCCCGCGAAACACCCGAACTGCGTGAGCACATACGCGACCTCGTGGCGCGCTACCAGCGCCACAAAGCTGATATTGAACTGCACTTCGTCAACCCGGACGCGGAACCGGAACGGGTGCGTGAGCTGGGCATTACCCTGGATGGTGAATTGCTGCTCGCCTACAACGGCCGCAGCGACAAGATACAGGACCTGTCTGAACAGAGCCTGACCAATGCCCTGCTGCGTATCGCGCGGCCCAGTGCGCGCAAGGTGGTGTTCCTGGGCGGACACGGCGAGCGCGATCCGTATGGACAGACCAACCACGACCTCGGACAGTTCGGTAAACTGCTCACCGACAAGGGCATCAACATTGAAACCCTCAAACTCGCGGAAAACCCGGCAATACCCGATGACACCAGCCTGCTGGTCATTGCCGATCCACGCACTCCGCTGCTGACCGGTGAAGTAAAACTGATCAACCGCTACATCAAACAGGGTGGCAACCTGCTGTGGCTGATCGAACCCGGCGGCCTGTCGGGCCTGGAACCGGTGGCAGAAACACTCGGCCTGGAACTCCTGCCCGGCGTGGTGGTCGATGCAACCACCCAGCTGTTCGGCATAGACAACCCAGCCTTCGCCATCATCCCCGATTACCCGATGCATGAAATTACCCGCAGCATGGAAGGCAACATCACACTGTTCCCGCAGGCCTGTGCCCTCGAAGTCTCCCCACCGGACGACTGGCAGGCAGAGCCCCTGCTGACCACGCTCGATCGCGCCTGGACTGAAATCGGCCCGATCACCGGCACCCTCCGCTTCGACCAGGACAGCGATGAACGCATGGGACCGCTGGACATTGGTTACGTTTTTACCCGCGAACGGGGCGACGAAGAGAACACCGCGCAGCAACGTGTCGCCACGATCTGCGATAGCGACTTTATCTCCAACACCTACCTGGGCAATGCCGGTAACATCAACCTGGGGCTGGCACTGTTCAACTGGCTTAACCACGACGACCGCTTTATCGCCATCACGGCGCGTACCGCCAGCGACGTTAATCTGGAACTCGGCAAACTGGCACAGGCCCTGATCGGCTTCGGCTTCCTGTTCGTATTGCCACTGGCACTGCTGGCAGCCGGCGCCGGCATCTGGTGGCGACGACGCAACCGTTAACACGGGACCCGATATGAAATCACGCTGGCTCATCAACCTGCTGCTGTTTACCACGGCCGTCATACTCATTTTAATTGCACGCTACGAGCCCGGCATCGACGAGCCACAGGTGCAGACTGTTACGCCATTCAAGGCGGACGACATCGAACGCCTGCGGATTACACGCCCGCTGCGTGATGACCTGACACTCGAACGTGATACAGAAAGCTTCTGGTGGATCGCAGCCGACCCGCGCCTGCCGGCGGAAACTTTTCAGGTTCGTGCCCTGACACGACTGGCCGAACAGGAAGTGACACACAGCTACCCGGTCGAGGACATGGATCTTGCGCAAATCGGACTCGACCCGCCACGCGCCAGTCTGACGCTTAACGACACACGCATCGATTTTGGCGGACTCTCCGCGCTGGAAAACCTGCGTTACCTGCGCATCGATGACCAGGTCGATCTCGTGCCCGACCTCTACCTGTATCTCATCGAGGCAGGCTATACCCAGTTTGTGCGCCGCAAGCTGCTTCCCCAACAGGCCCGCATTACCTCGCTGTCACTCCCCGGTCTGCAACTGCAACGCGGCGACTCGGGCTGGATTGTCACGCCCGAACACAACATTTCCGCCGATGACATACAGCGCTTCATCGACAACTGGCAGGCAGCAACCGCCATCAATGTACGCGAAGCTGACAGCCAGGCCGCAGGGGAACGCATCATCCTTCAGCTGGCAGACCAGCAAAAACCGGTTGAACTGCTCGTCACCTCGCGCAACCCGGAACTGGTGCTCACCCGGCCGGCCTTCGGTATCGAATATCGCATGGGTGATATTGCTTCACGACTGCTTGAGCTTGCCGCGACAACCGAACAACCCTGACCTGGCATGCCGGAACTTCCCGAAGTTGAAACGACACGCCGCGGCATTGAACCGCACCTGCTCGGCACCCGCATCCACGCCCTCACGGTACGCCAGAAACAGCTGCGCTGGCCGGTACCTGATGAGATGGCAGCACGCATTGCCGGCGCACAGATTGAACGGGTAGGCCGGCGGGCAAAGTACCTGCTGACCGAAACATCACGCGGCACACTGATCATTCACCTCGGCATGTCCGGCAGCCTGCGTATTGTCGACGCAACGCTGACAGCGGATAAACACGACCACATCGACCTGCATTTTGGCCAGGGCAAGCTGTTGCGCTATACCGACCCGCGCCGTTTCGGCGCCTGGTTGTGGTGCGAAGAGCCTGTGGACCAGCACCCTTTGCTGGCCTCGCTGGGGCCGGAACCCCTGGGCGAAAGCTTCAGCGGCGAATACCTGTTCCGCAAGTCACGTGGACGCAGGCTGACAGTGAAATCTCTCATCATGGACAGCCATGTCGTTGCAGGGATAGGCAACATCTACGCGAACGAAGCCCTGTTCATGGCAGGTATCCATCCACTGCGGCAGGCAGGGCGTATCAGTCGTCTCCGCTATGAACGGCTGACGGAAACGATTCGCAGCGTGCTGGACGCAGCCATCCGCCAGGGCGGCACAACGCTGAGGGATTTTCTCAACAGTGAAGGTAAACCGGGATATTTCCAGCAATCGTTAAGTGTCTATGGACAGGCATCGGAGGCGTGCACGAGTTGTGGTACGCCAATACGGGAAACGCGCAGTGGACAGCGCTCAACCTTCTATTGCCCGCGCTGTCAGCGCTAGACCGGAATGATGAACAGCTTAACGTACGCTGGCCAGCCCGCCACCACGCGGGTCAGAAGCCACCTTCACCTTGCCGCTGGTGTAATCAAAATACACCGCCTGCATATTGCCCCAGGCAGATCCCGTCTCTTTCAGTGTATAACCCCGTTTACGAAGTAACCGCTGCACGTCGGGCGAAAGCGCACCCGGTTCGAACTGAATGACATCGGGAAGAAACTGGTGATGGAAACGTGGCAGCGCAACCCAGGAGGCCGGATCAGGGTTTTTATTCATATCGAGAATAGCGAGCAGCAGCATGGTTATAATCCGGCTGCCACCCGGTGTCCCCAGTATCGCCACCCCCTGTTCCGATTCCACAAAAGTGGGCGTCATGCTCGACAGGGGACGTTTACCCGGCTCAATCGCATTGGCCTCGGCGCCGACCAGCCCGTAGGCATTGGGCACACCTGGCCTGGCGGAGAAATCATCCATTTCATCGTTGAGGAGCACCCCCGTACCCGGCGCAACAAAGGCCGCACCGAACGGGTAATTGATACTCAGGGTGGCGGCGACACGATTGCCTTCGCGGTCCAGTATGGAAAAATGCGTGGTATCCCTGCCCGCCGACAGATTTGCCATGCCGGGCAACAAGCGGCTCGGTGTAGCCTGTTGCGGGTGGATCGAGGCACGTAAGCCGTCGGCATAGCGCGGATCCACCAGCCGTGATACCGGCGCCTCGACAAAATCCGGGTCACCCAGGTACTGCGCCCTGTCGCGGTAGGCGCGACGCATGGCTTCCACGATGAAATGCGTACGCCCGGCCGGGTCCAGTTGCTGCAACGGATAACCGGCGAGGATATTCAGCATGGTCGCCAGCCCCACGCCGCCGGATGACGGCAGAGCCGCGGATACAATGCGTTTACCACGATAGTTGAAACTGACCGGTTCACGTTCGACGACCCGATAGTGTTTCAGGTCGTCCAGCGTCCAGATACCGCCTGCGTTTCGCACACCATCAACCAGGCGGCGGGCAACCTCGCCGGCATAAAACCCTTCCCGGCCCTTTTCTGCCAGTGCCCGCAGGGTATCGGCCAGCGCCGGCTGGTGGATCAGCGTGCCCTGCGCGGGCACTTCGCCCTGACGCAGGAAAATGTCAGTCGCCGCCCGGGAACGGTGTAGCGCCTTGAGGCGGAAACGCGCCATGGCACGGTAATGTTTGTCGACAGCGAAACCGTTTTTCGCCAGTTGAATGGCTGGCGCCAGCGACTGCGTCAACGGCAGGCGGCCATAGTGCTCGGCCAGCCAGGCCAGTGCGGCCGGTTCACCGGGAATCCCTGCCGCCAGGCCGCCATCCATCGACAGTCCCGGCACCACCTTACCCTGCGCATCCAGGTACAAATCACGGTGTGCCGCCTGCGGCGCCTTCTCTCGCCCGTCGAGCATCACCTGCCTGCCATCACTGGCGCGGTGCAACAACCAGAAGCCGCCACCACCAATACCGGAACTGTAGGGTTCAACCACGGCCAGCGCAGCGCTGACCGCCACGGCGGCATCGAAAGCATTGCCACCGGCATCGAGAATCTGCATACCGGCCTGTGTCGCCAGCGGATGTGCCGAGGCAATCGCCTGGGCGCCCGGCTGCGGCAACCCCTGTTCGGCGGCCGGGACCATCGGCGCAAGCAGGAGTAGCGCCGCCAGCAGGATATACACCCCCCCACCCCATGCCCTGACAGATCGGACAGACATTAAAAAGGCTCCATCAAGGAGCCTCAGACAGCATGCTTCAGCCACACCGGTCACACCGTTTCCCCGGTCAGGCGGCGGTATTTTTCCATCAGCTCGTCACGGGTTTCCTCGACATCGGGATTGAACGGAATGCAGTCGACAGGACACACCTCGACACACTGGGAAGTCTCGTAATGGCCCACGCACTCGGTACACAGCGCAGGATCAATCACATAGATTTCATCGCCCTGGGTAATCGCGCCATTGGGGCACTCCGGTTCGCACACATCACAATTGATGCATTCGTCAGTGATCATCAGCGCCATGGCGACCTCCAGAAAAACGGTACGCAATATAAGGGTTGCTTAATATTACCCCAATCGTCGCTTCAGTGCAGCCACAACTTCCGTATGAACAAAGGGGGTAACGTCACCGCCAAGTGCCGCAATTTCACGCACCAGGCTCGACGAGACATAGGCATAGTGCTCGTCTGGCGTCATAAACAGCGTTTCAATCTCCGGCGCCAGCTGGCGGTTCATACTGGCCAGCTGGAATTCGTACTCGAAGTCCGAGACAGCGCGCAGGCCACGCAGGATCACCCCCGCACCCTGCTGACGAACGAATTCCACCAGCAAACCGCTGAACCCTTCCACCACGACGTTGTCGTGGCCCTTCAGTACCGAGCGCGCCAGGCCAATGCGTTCTTCCCAGTCGAGCGCCGGTTGCTTGCCGCTGTTCTCATGTATGGCAACGATCACCCGGCTGAAACGACGCGCCGCACGCTCGATCAGGTCAGTGTGGCCGTTGGTAATCGGGTCGAATGTCCCCGGGTAAACCGCTATTTGCATATCGATCCTGTGGCAATGCCGGTCAACGAATCCGTGACCGGCAATCTACGCATAACCGGCCACGCGCACAACTATCCCGAATGCTTTAGTCAGCCACACCCGGCCTGCGGCGAAACAGGTAATAACTGACCTGTCCGGCAACTTTTGCTTTCTCCTGAACCCAGTCTTCGGGCAAATCCGCCAACGGCACCTGTTTCGGCAACTCCAGGTAGATCCGCCCGCCCGGTTTTATGCCCTCGCCGTTCACCAGCGCATCGATGCTGTCCCGCAATAAACGGCTGTCGGAAAACGGCGGGTCAAGGAAAACCAGGTCGAACGGTGCATGACAGCGCCGTAACCAGCTTGCGGCATCAGCGGCGTGAATCTCGATAATACCATCGTCGAGCCGATCCCGGCTGGCCTGCAACGCCGCAACAATGGCCGGATTACGTTCAAGCATCACCACCCGGCCCGCGCCACGCGATGCCGCCTCGAAACCCAGTGCGCCACTGCCGGCAAAGGCGTCCAGGCAGCGTGCACCGGGCAGCAGGCCGGTCAGCCAGTTGAACAGGGTTTCACGAACACGGTCCGGGGTTGGCCGCAAGCCTTCCGCATCCGGAAAGTCCAGCTTGCGGCCGCGCCAGCGACCGGCAATGATGCGTACCTGGTTGGTGACGGCCATGCCACACGGTTGCGCAGCGCTATGGCGCTGCACCATCCGTCTCAGCACTGCCGCCAACGATGACCGTCACCATTTTTTCCGGGTGAATCCGCCGCTGCCAGGCGTCACGGATCTGCTCGACCGTCACCGCCTCAACGTGTCCGGTAAAGGTATTCAGGTAATCCAGCGGCAAATCGTAAAAGCCTATCACGGCCAGGTATTCGGAAATCTTGCTGTTACTGGCCACGCGCAACGGGAAACCACTGACGATATTGCTCTTCGCGGCTGCAAGCTCCTTATCGGTCGGCCCCGACTCAATAAAGGCAGACAAGGTATCGCGCAACACCTGCAGCGCCTCGTCGCGCTGGTCGTTGCGGGTCTGGAAGCCAAGCTGGAACGGCCCCTGCTCCTTCATGGGGATGAAGTAGCTGTAGGCGCTGTAGGCAAGACCACGCTTCTCACGGATTTCATCACTGATACGCGATACCAGACCGCTGCCGCCAAGGATATGGTTACCCACATACAACGGGAAGTAGTCGACATCCTTGCGACGCACTCCGGGCTGCCCCACCAGCACATGGCTCTGGCTGGACGGGTGTTCGATAAACACTTCCCTGGCCTGCGCGGGCGCCGGCACTGGCGGCAAGGGTGGCGCCTTGCCGCCCTTTGGAAGGCTGTCTGCAAGTCGTGCCGCCATCTTGCGTGCCTGCGATTCCGTGAGCGCCCCGACTATAACCACTGTGGCATTTTGCGCGACATAGTAACGCTGGTAGAAGGCCTGCAGATCCTTGACCCCCAGCGCCTTCACGCTGTCTTCCGTACCCGCCGGGTGACTCGCATAGGGATGGTCGCCATACAGTTCGCGGTAAAAGGTTTTCCTGGCAATGGCTGCGGGTTTCTGTTTCTCGTATTGCAGGCCGATCAGCATGCGTTTCTGCTCGCGGGCAAAATCCCCTGCCGGGAAGTCCGGTTGTGTCAGCACCTTGCCAAACAGTACCAGCGAAGGTTCAAGCAACTCAGGATCGACCAGGCTACGCAGCGAAACCCAGGCCATGTCACGTCTCGCGCCGCCACCCAGCACAGCGCCACGTTGCTCCAGTCCGCGCGCGATATCGTCGGCACTCAACCCGCCAGCACCCTGGTCCAGCAGCGCACTGGTCAGCATCGCGACGCCCGGCTGATCACCATCACGCGTGCTACCGGCATCGAACACCAGACGCACATCCACCATCGGCAACTCGGGTGCCGCGACAAACAATACCTTCGCACCCTTTTCCGTCTGCCAGCTTTTGATATCGGGGAGCGCCTGCACGGTGTTTGTCAGGGCGACGAGCACCACCGTCAGCGCCATCGTGGAAAACTTCTGCATCATGTTCCCTTGTCCTGTCAGCGGTCTAGCGTACATGGTCACTCCCTCCGCGACGCGGCGGGTGGTCGGGGTCGATCGGCTGCGGCACCAGTTCGGCAACCGTCAGATGGTCGTCTACCAGATATTTCTTCGCCACGGCCATCACCTGTTGCGGGGTAATTGACTGGATCTGCCTGTGGTAACGCCCGGCTTCACGCCAGCCCAGACCCACGGTTTCCAGTGCGCCAATCTGCATGGCCTGGTAGAAAATCGAGTCCTGCTCGTAGACCTTCTGTGCGCGCAGTTGCGCCTTGACCCGGTCCAGCTCTTCCTTGCTTACCGGTTCGTCTTTCAATTTTTGCAGCTGTTCGCGCAAGGCGTCCTCAAGCGCCTTGACGCTATGCCCGCGTGATGGCGTGCCAGATAACAGGAACAGGCTCTGCATACGATCGTGCGCGTCATAACCTGCGCCGGCACTGGCGGCAATGGCCTTGCCGCGCACCAGTTCGCTGGCCAGCCGCGCACCGTTACCACCATCCAGCACACCCGCCAGTACTTCCAGCGCATAGGGTTCCCAGTCCTGCGACTTGTCTGTCGTCAGTACCACCGGCGCCTTGTAACCCATCATCAGGTAGGGCAGTTCGGCAGGCGCCTTGACCTGCAGGCGCTTGATCCCCAGCTGCTTCACTTCGCGACGCGGTTTGACCGGTGTGATATCGCTCGGTTTCAGCGGCCCGAAATAGCGCCGCGCCAGCCGCAGCACATCATCCGGATCGACGTCGCCAGCCACCACTACCGTGGCGTTATTGGGGGCATACCATTTCCGGTACCAGTCGCGCAGGTCGTCGATTTGCATGGATTCGAGGTCATCCATCCAGCCAATCACCGGGATACGGTAGGGGCTGCTGACATAGGCCGTGGCGTTGAACTGTTCCCAGGTCAGCGACTGCGGATTGTCCTCGGTGCGCATGCGGCGTTCTTCCATCACCACCCGCACTTCCTTGAGGAATTCATCCTCCGGCAGCACCAGGTTACGCATGCGATCTGCCTCCAGCTCAAAGCTGATCTTCAGCCGGCTTTTTTCCATGGTCTGAAAATAGGCAGTGTAGTCCTGGCTGGTAAAGGCGTTCTCACGCCCGCCGTTTTCCGAGATGATGCGTGAGAACTCACCGGCAGGGTGTGCCTTTGTGCCCTTGAACATCATGTGTTCCAGTACATGTGATACGCCGGTGATCCCGTCGTGTTCGTAGCTGGAACCGACCTTGTACCAGACCTGTGACACCATCACCGGTGCCCTGTGGTCCTCTTTCACGATCAGTTTCAGACCGTTGTCGAGCATGTATTCGTGCACCGCCGGGGCGGCCGAGACCAGGCTGACGCCCAGTCCGAGAACGAGCGCGAGTAATCCTCGCATCAGTGACTCCTTTTTCGTCCTATCCGTAAATGAGGGGGAATGATAGGATACGCAGACCCAAGTGGACAGCAAAAACGATGTTTGGTTTCGGCAAGAAAAAATCCTCAGCACCTGACGACAGTACCGATACAGTCCCGGAGCAGGACGGCAAGCCCGGCCTGTTCGGCCGTCTCCGGGCCGGCCTGTCGAAAACCCGCAGCGGTCTCACCGAGGGCATCGCCAGCCTGGTGCTGGGGCGCAAGCAGATCGACGACGAACTGTTTGAGGAACTGGAAACCCGTCTGCTGACCGCCGATGTCGGCGTTGAGGCTACCCAGGCCATTATCGACGACCTGACCCGGCGGGTTGAGCGCAAACAACTGGCCGATGCCGATGCGCTGATGGCCGCGCTGCAGGAAGATATGACGGCCATGCTGACACCCGTCGAGGCGCCACTGGAAATCCCTCAATCGGACCAGCCCTTCGTGTTGCTGATGGTCGGCATCAACGGCGCCGGGAAAACCACCACCATTGGCAAAATTGCACGGCACCTGAAAGATGAAGGCCGTTCTGTGATGCTGGCGGCCGGCGATACCTTCCGCGCAGCTGCTGTGGAACAGTTGCAGGCCTGGGGCGAACGAAACGATGTACCCGTCATTGCCCAGCAACAGGGTTCCGACTCAGCTTCGGTGATCTTCGATGCCCTGCAGGCTGCCCGCGCACGTCACATTGACGTATTGATTGCCGATACAGCCGGCCGCCTGCACACCCAGTCCAACCTGATGGAAGAACTGAAAAAGATCCAGCGGGTGCTGGGCAAGCTCGATGAAACGGCGCCGCACGAAGTCATGCTGGTCGTCGATGCCGGTACCGGGCAGAATGCCCTGAACCAGGCGCGTGAATTCAATCAGGCCATGGGTTTGACAGGCATCACGCTGACCAAGCTCGATGGCACAGCCAAAGGCGGCATTATTTTTGCCATTGCCAAGCAACTGGATATACCGATCCGTTTTATCGGCGTCGGGGAGAGTATCGCGGATCTGCGCCCGTTCAACGCCCGGGATTTTGTCAATGCCCTGTTTGACCGTCACTGAAATAGCGACTTCACCAGCCGCGTACCCGGCCACGAAATGATTCGTTTCGATAACGTCAGCAAACGCTATCCCGGCGGCAAGGACGCACTGCAATCCGTCAACCTGCACCTGCCTGCCGGCAGTATGGCGTTTCTGACCGGACACTCGGGTGCCGGCAAGAGCACACTGCTCAAGCTGATCGCGCTGCTTGAACGCACCACGCGCGGCCAGTTATTTCTCGATGGCGAGAACCTGTCGCGCGCATCGAAACGCCGCGTGCCGATGGTACGGCGCAAGATCGGCATGATCTTCCAGAACCACCGCTTGCTGTTCGATCGCACGGTATTCGACAATGTTGCCCTGCCACTGGTGATCGCCGGCTACCGCCACCAGGAAATCGGACGACGCGTACGCGCGGCACTCGACAAGGTTGGACTGCTGGGCCATGAGCGCGCCTTCCCGATAACACTGTCTGGCGGAGAACAGCAACGCGTCGGTATTGCCCGCGCGGTGGTCAACAAACCGAAACTGTTGCTGGCGGACGAGCCCACCGGCAACCTGGACCCCGACCTGTCTCGCGACATCATGCAGTTGTTTGAACAATTCAACCAGGTTGGCGTCACGGTACTGATCGCCAGCCATGATCTCCACCTGATTTCACGCATGCCCTATGCACAATTACACCTGGAGCAGGGCCAACTGCTGAATAACGGCGAGGTCGCCAACGCATGAGGCTGCCGCAACCGGTGCATAATTATTTTGTACGGCACATACAGGTTGCACTCAACAGCCTGGGGCGCCTGTACCGCACACCACTCGCCTCGCTGATGACCATTGCCGTCATCGGCATCGCGCTGGCATTACCTTCAGGGCTGTACCTGCTCACCGGGAATCTGCAGAAACTCGGCGCACAATGGGACGGTGGCGCCAACCTGTCGTTGTTTCTGCACAAATCCGTCACGCTCGATCAGGCCCGCAAGGTAAAGGAAAAACTGTCACAGTGGCCGGAAATCGAATCCCTGCAACTGATTACACCGGAACAGGCGTTGGCCGAGTTTCGTGAACTGTCCGGTTTCGGGGAAGCGCTGGAACTGCTGGACGACAATCCGCTACCTGCTGTACTGGCGATCAAACCCGCCGCCTCGCACTCCACGGCTACGGCCACCGAACAACTCACGCAAAAGCTGCGCGCACTGCCCGAAGTGGAGCTGGCCCAGCTGGATCTGCAGTGGGTCAAACGCTTCAACGCCATTATGGAAATTATCCGTCGTACTATCCGGGTGATGGCCGTGCTGCTGGGGCTCGCCGTTCTGCTCATTATCGGCAACACCATTCGCCTCGAAATCCAGAACCGTCGCGATGAAATTGAAATCACCAAATTGATCGGCGCCACCGACGGGTTTATCCGTCGCCCTTTCCTCTATGCCGGGCTCTGGTACGGCGTGTTCGGTGCAGTGATGGGTGCACTGCTGGTGGAAATCGCACTTTTACAGCTTCTCGCCCCGGTGCACCGTCTGGCCGGGCTCTACCAGAGCCGCTTCAGCCTGGAAATCCTGTCTATCGGTGAACTGTTCTACCTGTTGCTCGCCGGCGCCAGCCTCGGCCTGGCCGGCGCCTGGATCGCCGTTGGGCGTCACCTGTCCGCCATAGAACCCGTCTAGCCCCGGTTTCGGGGAAAAATCTTCTGCTTTGTTCAGGATTTCCTCAAGTTTACCGGTCAAGCTGACGATAACCGGGGATGCAGGATAAATTTACCCAATAACAAGAATCCATAAAAACAGGCTTTTTTCCATGCCCCGAAAACTCAATCGCATCCTGGTGGTCGACGGCTCGGAAGTCGCCCGCACCATCATTACCCGCATTCTCAACGAAGAGATGCCCGACACCGAAACCACCACCTGTGGCACGGTGCAGGAAGCCTGCGCCTGGCTGGAGCGCAGTCACTTCGACCTGATCACCACAGCGTTGATGCTGCCGGACAGGGACGGCCTTGAACTGTGCCGCTATGCGCGCGCTTCAACACACCATCACTACACGCCCACCATTGTCGTGTCAGGCGATGCCGATGCGCGCCTGCTGCGTGAAGGATTCGCCTCCGGTGTCACCGATTATTTTGACAAATCACTGGGCTACCACGCCTTTGCCTCGTTCATTATGGATTTCACACAGCGCCACTCGGGGCTGGTCGGGCGCATCCTGTATGTGGAAGACAGCCAGTTGACCGCTACCATGATGCTCCGGCTCATGGAACGCCATGGGTTACAGGTGATCCACACCACCCATGCCGAGCAAGCCATCCAGCTGTTGCGCGACACCTCCCCCGGGGGCATCCGCGAAGACGAGTCCTTTGACATCGTTATCACCGATTTTTACCTGCAGGGGAAACTGACCGGTGGCGACCTGCTGCACGCCATTCGCGCCCGCTTCCATTATTCCCAGCAGGAAATGCCTGTGCTGGTGCTTACCGGCTCGGAATCCGGCGAGAAACAGGTGGAAGTGTTCCATGCCGGCGCCAACGATTTTGTCTCCAAGCCGATTGTGGAAGAAGTCCTGCTGGCGCGTATTCGCTCGCTACTGACCATCCGCCAGCAATTTGCTGCCCTGAAGCGCCAGACCGACGAAATGCACAATCTGGCCATCACGGACAGCCTGACCCGGGTCTATAACCGGCGTTACCTGCTTGACCATGGAGAACAGTTTGTGGCTAACCGACACAATCACCCGGTGGCCGCCGTCTTGCTGGATATCGACCATTTCAAGAAAATTAACGACAAATTCGGCCATATTACCGGCGACCGTGTTCTGGAAACACTCGGCCAGCTACTCCTGGACCGGTTACCGGAAAATGCCCTGCCCGTGCGCTTCGGCGGTGAGGAGTTTGCCATTCTGGTGCCACGCTGCCACACCCGCGATGCGCACATTTGTGCCGAGCGACTGCGCACTGACATCGAGTCACTGCGTCCCGGCGATGTACCCATCACCGTCAGTATCGGGCTTTGCACCAACCAGCAAAACCCGGCAATGACGCTGACCCAGCTGATTGGCAATGCCGACCGCGCACTGTACGCCGCCAAGGCCCAGGGACGTAACCAGGTCTGCGCCTGAGATCTGAAATTTTTTACCTGACTCGCTGGAATGCGGGAACTTCCCTCATTATTAGCACTCTTACCTCGCGAGTGCTAAAATCAACTGCAGCTGATATCAGGGAGGCTACCCAAACGATGAGCAACGCACTAGTAACTATGCCCGCAATTTCTCTACCGGCTCCCGGTGAGCAGCTGGATCGTTACCTGGCGGCCATTAACCGCATCCCGATGCTCAGCGCCGAACGTGAGCGTGAGCTGGCACTGCGCCTGCGCGACCACGGCGACCTCGAAGCCGCCCGCGAAATGGTGCTGTCGCACCTGCGCTTTGTGGTCAAGGTTGCCCGCGGCTACAAGGGCTACGGCCTGCCGATGGCAGACCTGATCCAGGAAGGCGGCATCGGCCTGATGAAAGCGGTGCGCCGTTTTGACCCGGATGTTGGTGTACGCCTGGTGTCCTTTGCGGTGCACTGGATTCGTGCTGAAATACACGAATATGTGCTGCGAAACTGGCGCATTGTTAAAGTGGCCACCACCAAGGCACAGCGTAAGCTGTTCTTCAATCTGCGCAGCGCAAAAAAACGCCTGGGCTGGATGAACCGTGAAGAAGTCGAATCTGTCGCCAGGGATCTGGGGGTCAGCCCGGACACGGTGCTGGAAATGGAATCCCGCCTGAGCGGACAGGATGTCGCCTTTGACCCGGTAGACACGGCTGATGATGACGATGGCAGCTGGACACCTGCAGCCTACCTGGCTGCCCCGATCGATGAAGACCCGGCTACCACGCTGGAAGCCATCGATTGGGAACAACAGAGCAACCAGCAGCTCAACAACGCACTGGCTCAGCTCGATGAACGTGCACGCACCATTCTCGAACAACGCTGGCTGAGCGAAAACAAGGTCACCTTGCAGGAACTGGCTGACCGCTATGGCGTATCGGCCGAGCGTATCCGCCAGCTGGAAAAAAATGCCATCAGGAAACTGAAAACCCTGATGGCATAAAGAAAACAGGTCTCAAAAGCAAAAACGGCCCGGGAGGGCCGTTTTTTTATGCAATTGAGACAACCGCTGCTGTCAGGCGAAAAACATCACCGACAGGAAACTCAGCCAGGCAATTGCCACCAGTGCGATCACTATGGCCATCGGGAAACCCTGAAACGTAAACATATCCAATTCCTCTGCTTCAGTGGCACTCACCCGGCCACCATCGAATATTAGCGCTATCTTATCTTACTCGTCGTCATCCTTCAATTGCGGCTTGCGCGGGATGCGCGGGTCGTCGTCGTCCATGAGAATCCGGTGCGCGGGCCCCTCAAGGTCCTCGAACTGCCCCGAGCGAATCGCCCACAGGAATACCCAGATGGCAATGCCCATGATGATCAGACTGATGGGAATGAGTAAAAAAAGGATATTCACACCAAGCGCCTCAACCCTGCCTCAACCGCAGTGCATTAAGTACCACCACCAGCGAACTCGCCGACATGCCGATAGCCGCCATCCAGGGGGCAATCTGACCACTCGCCGCCAACGGCACGGCAACCAGATTATAACCCAGCGCCCAGGCAAGGTTCTGCCGGATCACGCTCAGGGTACGGCGGCTGGTACGTACCGCATCCACCAGGTGCGGCAACTGTTCCGACAACAGCACCATATCCGCACTGGCGTGCGCCAGCTGGGTACCGCCCCCCATGGCAATCGATACCTGCGCCGCGGCCAGCACCGGCGCATCGTTTACGCCATCGCCGACCATAGCCACAATGGCCCCGTCATTCTGCAGGGCACGAATATGCGCCAGCTTGTCTTCCGGCCGGCAGCGTGCATGCGCATGCGTAATATTCAATTCTCCGGCAATACGCTGTACGGTCTGCAGCTCGTCACCACTCAGCAACTCGATTTCCAGCCCCAGCCTGCGTAACCCGTCCAGTGCCTCGCGCGCCTGGTCACGCAACGGATCGGTAAACAGGAAATGCGCCAGCAGGCCTGTTTCATCGCCCAGCACCACACCACCGGGCAATGCCTGTTGTGGCAGCGGCCCGGGCACAATCCCGCACACAAATGCCGCCGTACCAATGCGATAACGACGACCGTCAATCACGCCTTCTATCCCGTCACCCGGCGTCGCCAGCAACGCCCTGGCCTCATCGACTTTTTCCACTTCGCGGCGCAATGCGTGGGCGATCGGGTGCTCGGAGGCCTGCTCCAGCGTAGCGGCCAGTTTCAGGCAGCAGTCGTGGTCCAGCGTGGACAACAGTTCGACCCGCTGCAGCGATAACCGGCCCTCGGTCAGCGTACCGGTCTTGTCGAAAATCATATACGTGGCGTGCGCCAGTGTCTCCAGCGCATGACCGCGCGTGGTCAGCACCCCCAGCCGGGTGAGGGCGCCCGTAGCCGCTGTCACCGCCGCGGGCGTTGCCAGCGACAGGGCACAGGGACAGGTCACCACCAGCACAGACAAGGTAATGGCGAACGCATGGGCCGGGTCATATTGCCACCACCACAGCGCAACACCCGCCGACAGCACCAGCAACCCCGCGACAAACCAGCCCGCGATACGATCAGCAATTCTTGCAACAGAAGGCTTTTCCGTCTGCGCACGGTCGAGCAGACGCACAATGGCTGACAGCACAGTCTCTTCGCCAACCTTCTCGATCTCCATTACCAGCGGGCTTTCAATGTTGACCGTGCCGCCCACCAACAGATCGCCAGCCTGACGCCGGCGGGGGTGACTTTCGCCCGTCAGCAGCGACTCATCCACCGAACTCTGCCCTTCAACAACGCGGCCGTCGGCCGGCACACTTTCACCTGGCCGCACCAGTACCCGGTCACCCTCCACCAGGTCGGCGACCGGTACCCGCTGTTCACCGTCCTCTCCCAGTCGTGCCGCTGTTGCCGGCAACAACTTGACCAGTTCCTCGGCCGCCTGCCCGGCACGGTGCCGGGCGCCCATCTCCAGAAAGCGCCCGGCCAGCAGGAAGAAAGTAAACATGGTGACAGAGTCGAAATAAATTTCTCCCCGCCCCGTGATCGTCGACCAGGCGCTGGCCACAAATGCCGCGCTGATGGCCAGCGTCACCGGCACATCCATACCCGGCCGGCGACGTTTGAAATCACGCCAGGCACTGGCAAAAAAGGGCCTTGCTGAATACACAACGACCGGCACGCTCAGCAGCATACTGACCCAGCGAAGAAAGTTGCGCAGACCGGCATCCATGCCTTCTCCTTCACCCGCATACAGGGCCACGGCCAGCATCATGACCTGCGCCATGCCCAGTCCCGCCACGGCCAGCCGGCGCAGCGCCCGGGTACGCTCCTGCTTGTACAACTGTTCCTGCCGCCCCGGATCGAACGGGTGCGCGTGGTAGCCAATGGCGCTGATCGCCTCGAGGATTTCACTAAGCCGGATGCGCGTGTTGTCCCAGCTGACGCGGGCGCGGTGGGTCGAGTAGTTCACCGAAAAATCGAGCACACCGGGCAGGGATTTGACGTGGTGTTCATTCAGCCAGACGCAGGCTGCACAGACAATGCCCTCCAGAATCAGCGACGCCTCGCGTTTGTCACCGGGCTGCTGACGAACGAAATTCTTTTGCAGGTCGTCACGGTCGAACAGCGCCATTTCACTGAGTTGCTCCGGCACCATGTCACGCGCCTGCGGAGATTTTTCCGTGCGGTAACGGTAGAAGTCCGTCAGGCCGCCTTCAACAATGGCATGCGCGACAGCCTGACAGCCCCGGCAACACATGGGCTGTTGCTGCCCATCGATTTCAACGCTGTAATCCGCCCCGGGCGGAACCGGTAACCCGCAGTGGAAACACTCCGTTTTCCCGGATATCTCATTCAACGCGCGGTATCTTCCGCTTTGACTGAAGTATCTGCGTGAATTTCGTGTAACTGCTCACCACGCCGGATTTGCAGCACCAGCCGCCAGTTACCCGGTTCAGGCAACAAAACCTGCGCACGATAAAGCCCCGGCTCGACCTCCCTGAGCTGGAATGGCTGGTCGAGCCGGCTGTCCGATGGACGCTGGAAAACACCGCTAACTGTGGCAAAAGCGACAGGCGTATCATCGCGCTCACTGACCCGCACCTGAAAAACCTCGGGGCGACCTGCCGTTGGCGCTTTAAGCCAGCCCTTGCCAACCTGCCAGCCCCGTGCATTCTGCCGTTTCACCTGCTCCAGGTAAGCGTTATACAAGGATTCTTTCTTCTGGAAGTCTCGCGCAACAACGCCGGGGAATACAGAATTGACGTTTTGCGGCTGATCCCGCTCCGGCAACAACCGATCTGCAATGGGTTGCGGCAGTCCCTGTCTGGATATCACTACCAGCACCCCGTCCAGCGCAAACAGGGCAGCAAAAAACATCACGATAATCGCAGGCCCCCAGTGGAACCAGCGGCCACCCGGCTGCCCGTCACGCTGATGCTTTTCACGCGCAGAACTGACAATACCCAGCAGGTAAGCTGTTACCAGCAGCACCGCCACATACATGGCCAGCACATCGGCGCCCGGCCAGTCGAGCAGGCTGTCGAGAAAAACGGCCGTGAATGCCAGCATGGCAACAAGCACCGCAACCTGCTTGCCATTCATCGGTGTCAGCCGGTACAGCAACAGGAACAACAGCAGCTCGGCAACAACGCCCAGTGGCAGGGCCAGCAATGACTCCAGCATCAGTTTTCACCACCCGGCAAATAGAATGTCGCCGGCGCGCTGATCATACCAATCTCCTGGCGCGTCTGCGGAACAAGGTTAAACTCGAAACTGCGCGAGCCCTTAAGCTTGTGTCCACTATCCCAGCGCACACGTGCGTGAACACGCAGGCTGTGCTGTGCAGCGACCTCGACTGATGAAAGTTTCCCCACATCCAGCTCGGCACCCGCCAGGCCGCGTATCATTATCGCCAGCTTCACCGGCTGGTCTGTCTTGTTTTCAATATGCAGTTCGTAGCTGTTCTGCACCCGGCCATCAGACAGCCGGACAAACAGCGGCTGCCGTACCTGTACCACCGACATTTCCACCGGGGCCTGGTTGCTGACACTCCACGCCAGCGCAGCAATCGCCGCCAGCAGCACAACGCCATACGCTATCGTTCCGGGCTTCCATATCCGGCTTTCCTCACCCCGTTCCTGCTTCTCGGAGGTATAACGAATCAGGCCCTTGCCCCAGCCCAGCTTGTCCATGATGGTGTCACAGGCATCAATACACAGCGCACAACTGATGCACTGGACCTGCAAACCGTTACGGATATCGATACCGGTCGGGCAAACCTGCACGCAGTAACCACAATCGATACATTCGCCGACACCCTGCTGCTGTCGCTGCTCCAGTGTTTTCAGATCACGTGTGACCTTGTGGCGACCCTTCTCCCCTTCACCGCGAGCGACGTCGTAAGCAACAATCCGGGTGTCTGCGTCGAACATGACAGACTGGAAGCGTGCATAGGGACACATGTAGGTGCAGACCTGCTCACGCGCCAGGCCCGCCATCACATAGGTTGTTGCTGTCAGGAACAGCGTGGTTGCATAGGCGGCAAAGGGTGCCGTACCACTGAACCACTTGACGATCAGCTCAGGCGCATTGTCCCAGTAGAGGGTAAACGTCAGACCGGTCCAGAATGCGACAGCCAGCCACAACACATGTGTAAGCAACTTGCGCAACAGCTTGTTGACATTCCACGGTGACTTGTCGAGACGGATACGGGCAACACGATCACCCTGTACCAGCCGCTCGATCAGCAGGTAGAGGTCCGTCCATAATGTCTGGAAACAGAAGTAGCCGCAGAACACCCGACCGGCTATAGCGGTGACAAAAAACAGCAACAGTGCGGCAATCAGCAGGACGCCGGTGAGCCAGAACAGGTCCTGCGCATGCATGACCAGGTTGAAGATATAAAACTTGCGATCGGCAATATCGAACAATACCGCCTGGTCTGGCCCTGCGTTACGCTCCCAGCGTAACCAGGGCAACAGGAAATACACACTGTAGGCCAGTGTCAGTATGCCCCACTTCACTAACCTGAAACGCCCCTTGACGGAACGCGGGTAAATAGGAATACGCGCCTGGTACAGTGCCTTATTGGCAGTATCTGTCATATCTGCAAAACGCGCATACAGCGGTTTCTCGCGGTACTACTGGCCGCCCCCCAGTTCATGGACATAGACGGTCAGCAATTTAATCTGGACATCATCCAGGCGATCTGACCAGTGCGGCATGGTACGTTGAACGCCATTGGCGATAACCGATTTCACTACCGCTTTTTTCTGCTCTGTCGTATCAGCGCCCGGCACGTCTGCAATGGTCCAGATCTGGTCGGTGAGATTGGCGGAACCCTGTGACTTCATGCCCTTTCCGTCAGTGCCGTGGCAGTAGTAACAACCGCCTTCACTGGTCTGGAAAATATTTTTGCCACGCGTGACTGAGGTTGCGTCCACTTCCTGGCCCGACAGCGACAGGACATACGAAGCCAGGTCATCAAGCTGTCTGTCATCAAAGGTTTCGCGGAACGCCGGCATAAAACCATAACGGCCATCGGCAATGGTTTGCTCGATCTCTTCGACGGTACCACCCCATAACCAGTCATCGTCCGCCAGGTTGGGAAACAGGCCCATCACGCCAGCACCACCGGCACCGTGACAAGGCATGCAGTTGTCCCCAAACAGGCCCACCGCCATGGAGCGGGTAAATGCCATCATCTCTGCATTACCGAGAATGGTCTGGTAATCGGCAGCCTGGACTTTCTCAAGGTACTCACGACTCAGCGTCGCAGACTTGCCTTCCTGAAGTTCTTTCAGCAGCAATGCACGCGTATTCCAGCTGGTGGTCTTTTCAGTGCCATCACTGTCCACAAAGGTGATTTCATTCAATATACCCGTGGTATAACCACCACCAACCGGCCACGCGGGGTAAAAAATCCAGTACACAACGGCAAACACCACCGTGGCATAGAAAGACCACAGCCACCAACTCGGCAGCGGGTTGTTGAATTCCTGGATATCACCATCCCAGGCATGACCCGTGGTCTGTACGGCTGACTGGGGCTTCTTCGCATCACTCATCTTTTTTTTACCTCGCCGTTGCCGGCATCCGGATCCAAATCATCATCCTGCAAGGGAATGTATTTATACGATTCCAGTCTCTGGCCTCGCTTCTTCCCCGTAAACACGTAAAGCAGAATTCCACAAAAGGTCACGAAGAACAGCACCAGTGCAACAATCTTGCTGTTCTCGAACCGGGTAAACCAGAGCAGCCACTCGGGCATCTCGCTCTCCTCGCCCGCGTCTAGCGGAATTCCACGAAGTAACCTTCGTTGTATTTGCTGAAATCAACCATGGTACCCAGTACCTGGAGGTAGGCAATCAGCGCATCCATTTCCGTAATGCGCGAACGCTGACCGTCATAGTCATTGGCCAGCGCCTGTGCCAGCAGGTTTTCCTCGGCACGCAGAATGTCCAGCTGGTCTGCCACGTCCTTGCCAAACTGTGCCACGTTACTGTCGTATTCCTGCTGGGTTTCCGAGTAGGGCACACCGGTCACTTTCAGTGCGCGCATGCGGTCCTGCACATCCGAATAGTCCAGGTCATTCTCCAGCAACCAGGGATAGTTGGGCATGATGGACTGTGGCACGACACTGCGTGGATTCACCAGGTGCGCTACATGCCACTCGTTGGAATACTTGTTGCCGACGCGCGCCAGGTCAGGCCCCGTTCGCTTGGATCCCCACTGGAAGGGATGGTCGTACTGTGATTCCGCTGCCAGCGAGTAATGTCCGTAACGCAGGTCTTCGTCGCGGAACGGGCGAATCATCTGCGAGTGGCAGAGGTAGCAGCCTTCACGGGTGTACACGTCACGACCGCGCAACTCAAGCGCCGTGTAGGGCCGCACACCCTCGACATCCTCAATCGTGTCATTGATAAAGAACAACGGTACGATCTCGACCAGACCACCAATACTGACCACGATGAGGGTCAGCACAATCAGCAGCCCCGCGTTAGTTTCGATACTTTCGTGCTTGATCACTTTTCTCTACTCCGAAATCAGATACGCGCCATTTTGGCAGCAAGTTTGGCTTCCAGCTCGGCGGCCTCGCGTCGAGCGCCGCGAACCGTCATGTACACGTTGTAACCCATCACCAGCACACCCGACAGGAAGAACGCGCCACCCAGGGCACGCACAACGTAGGGGCTGTGCAGGAACGCAACTGTTTCCACAAAGGTGTAGGCCAGGTTGCCGTAATCATCGAAGCTGCGCAGCATCAGGCCCTGGAAAATGCCCGCCACCCACATCGAGGTGATGTAGAGAATGATGCCGATGGTCGCCAGCCAGAAATGCACGTACACCAGCCGTGTGCTGTACAGGCGCGTATCATAAAGGCGCGGGATCATGTGGTAGAAGGAGCCAAAGGATATCATCGCCACCCAGCCCAGCGCGCCGGAATGCACATGCCCAATCGTCCAGTCCGTGTAGTGCGACAGTGCATTCACACTCTTCAGTGACATCAGCGGCCCTTCAAAGGTCGACATACCGTAGAACGACAGGGCCGTAATCAGGAATAGCATGATCGGGTCGGTACGCAGACGGTCCCAGGCACCGGACAGGGTCATGATACCGTTGATCATGCCACCCCAGGACGGCAGCAACAGCATGATGGAGAAAGTCGCCGCCAGCGTCGACGTCCAGTCAGGCAGCGCAGTCCAGTGCAGGTGGTGAGCGCCAACCCACATGTACAGGAAGGAAAGTGCCCAGAAATGGATAATGGACAGGCGGTAGGAATACACCGGACGCCCCGCCTGCTTGGGCACAAAGTAATACATCATGCCGAGGAACGCCGCGGTCAGGAAGAAGCCAACGGCATTATGTCCGTACCACCACTGGGTCATGGCATCCTGCACACCGGAGAACAGGCTATAGGACTTGAGGGAGAACATACTGACCGGCACGGCAAGGTTGTTGAAAATGTGCAACAGCGCAATAACCAGCAGGAAGGCGATAAAGAACCAGTTCGCCACATAGATATGCGGTTGAGAGCGGCGGCGCAGGGTTTGTACATAGACCGTGAAATAAAGCACCCACGTCACCAGGATGATCAGGTCGATCGGCCATTCAAACTCGGCATACTCGCGTGCCTGCGTGTAACCCAGCATATAACTGAGCGCGCCCAGCGCTACGGCCGACTGCCATCCCCAGAAAGTGAATGACGCCATCCAGTCACTGTACAAACGCGTCTGGCAGGTGCGCTGAACAATATAATAGGATGTCGCGAACAACGCGCTGCCGCCAAAACCGAAAATGACCAGCGTGGTGTGCACCGGTCTCAACCGACCGAAGGTCAGTTCCGGGATATCGAAGTTCAGGAAAGGCCACGCCAGCTCTGACGCGATGTAGACGCCGGCACTCATACCGAGCACCCCCCACACCAGTGCCATCACGGCGAATTTTTTGATGATTTCGTAGTTGTACTGCTGCGTACTACCCATACCTGCCTGCGCCATGTCTTTCTGCCTCGTAAGTACGATCTGGCCATTAACCCGTCATGCGGGCCACAAAATCGGCACATTCTAATATACGAAACTACCCGGGTAAAGCCCCTTATAAAAAAGCGGGATATTCCGTATGCGCAATAACGCTGTATACGCGCACTGGCCAACCAGTGTAGCTCAGGATAGACGACGTGGGCGCCGGTTTGTCTATTCCGGGAGACCGGCCAGCGTCAACAGATAGGGGACATAGTGGTCAACGAGCAGAAAGGCGAACAGCGCCATCAGGTAGATGATCGAATAACCGAACGTCTTCATGGCCTGCCTGTCGCTTTCGTCGTGCATCAATGCCCATGCGTGATAAAGGAATCCCGCACCCAGTCCAAGTGCGCCGGCAAGATACAGCAGCCCACTCATATGCGTAACAAACGGCATCACCGTCACCACCACCAGCAGAATGGTATACAACAGCACCTGCAGGCGCGTGAACTGTACGCCATGCGTCACCGGCAACATGGGAATATCGACCCTGGCGTACTCATGACGCCGGTGAATGGCGAGCGCCCAGAAATGCGGCGGCGTCCACACGAAGATGATCAGAAACAGCAACAGGGCATGGGGATCAACCGTACCGGTAACCGCCGTCCAGCCAAGTACTGGTGGCGCCGCGCCTGCCGCGCCACCGATAACGATGTTCTGTGGCGTTGCACGCTTCAGGTACAGCGTGTAGATCACGGCATATCCGATCAGGGAAGCAAACGTCAGCACCGCCGTGAGCGTGTTGACGAACTGCACCAGAATCCACATGGCCAGCGCGCCAAGCAGCAGCGCAAAGACAAGGCAATTACGGCTGGTCATGGTACCGCTGGCAACCGGCCGGTTACGCGTACGCGCCATCTGGGCATCGGCATATTGATCGACAACATGGTTGATGGCTGCAGCCGACGCAGCCGCCATGCCGATCCCCAGTGTGCCGAAAATCAGCGGTTGCCACGGCACCATCCCCGGCACAGCGAGAAACATACCGACCAACGCGGTAAAAACGATCAGCGCCACAACTTTCAGCTTGCATACGCCGAGGTAATCCCGCCAGCGGGTTCCCAATGTGGCCGTCATCGAGTAACTCATACCTTTTCCCGGCGCCGCAACGGCGCGCATCAGCGGATTGCAAAGAACGGGTATTTTACCCTAATCCGGAGTACTTTAAGAGCTTCTCCAGGTCCTTGATCATCCCCCGGGGCTGTTCGCCCGGATCATACTTCATCATCAGGTTGCCGAGCGGATCGACCAGGTAAATCCGGTTCGCGTCCAGCGGGTCCTGCTCATCCAGTACAAAAGTCTGCAGCAAGGCCTTCTCATTTCCTGCCGACACGATGACCTGGCCGGGAAAGTGCGCCTGCAGCTCCTGCTGTTTCGCCTCGACAACCCCCCCCGTATCCCACAGCATCAACCGCCCCAGGCGGTCTATGTTCTTGCCCTGGGCCAGGCGGATCTGGCGAATGTTATACAACTGCTCGACACAGGCTCTTTCACATGGCCCTTTTGCCAGGTAGAGAATCGTCCACTTGCCACGCAGAAACGTTTCGTCAATTGTTTGCCCCTGCTGCGTTACCAGCCTGAATGCCGGCAGCTTGCGCACCGGCTGAACCAGGTCACCGTTGTTCGTGGTGATGTCCGGCTTCCAGTCCGGAAACAGCGTAATAACCAGTGCGGCAACAATCAGTGGCGCGGCAAACATGCCCAGCACCACCACCATGGACAGCCTTGCACGTCGCTGCTTCGGATCTGCCGGAGAAACGGTATTTTGGGTCATTCCTTCACTCTTCGTGTATTCACTACCAGATAGATAATCAGCAAGGTTATCGCCAGACCAAACCATTGTACGGCATAGCCGACATTACGCTCAGGCCCGAATCCGGCCACAGGTTTCCACTCACGCACATAACCGGCAGGTTCCCCGGCATCGAGCAGCAACACAACCGGCAGTAACGGCCGCCCCAGTTCCGCGGACAGCGCCTCGATACCTACCCGCTGGATACGCCATGGCCAACGCTGGCGAGGTTCTTCCTCACCCAGCATGAAAACCCTTTCCGGCGGAATCTTTATTCGCCCGAAAATCTGTCGCTGTTGTTCAGAGACTGTCACATCAGGAAGCCTGTCCCGGCTTTGCCCCAGCGGAACCCAGCCCCGGTTAACCAGCACAGCCACTCCCGAGTCACGAATCACAAAGGGTGTCAGCACCTGGTAACCCGCCCGCCCGGCATGGGTTCGGTTATCGAGCAGGAACTGGTGACGGTTATCATATTGTCCTGTCACCGTTGCGCTGCGGTAGTTCAATCCTGTGACCGTTTTCAGGTCTGCCTCTAACTGTAAAACCGTCTGATCGCCCTCTTCACCATACTGGCTGAGCAGCGCTCTTTTCTGTTCAGCACGATCCAGCTGCCAAAAACCCAGGGCCAGCAGAAACGCAAACATCACCACGGTCACCAGCGTCGGCCAGCGACCGGGGCTGAATTCAAGACGACCAATTCGCATACCGGAAGAGTACGTAGCCCCCGATACGCTCGCAAGCGAAATCTGCTTACCCTATACTCAGAAATATTGATATTTACACCGGTACAGTACAATGTGGATCAAGTTTCTGATCATTGCAGCACTCATCGCAATCCTGATCAGCCTCGCAAGTGGCATGGTATTTCTGATCAAGGACAAAGGTAAAACCGAACGTACTGCAAAGGCCCTGACCGTGCGTATTGGCCTGTCGGTCGCCCTGTTTGGCCTGTTGATGCTCGGCATCTTTACCGGCCATATCAAACCACATGGCATCTACCCTGCCGGTCACCCCGCCAGCCAGACGGCTTTACAGCCTGGAAAATAAAAAACGCCGCATGAGCGGCGTTTTTTGTTACCGACCTGCGTTCTGCTACAGCAGGTAGACAAAGATAAACAAACCCAGCCAGACCACGTCCACAAAGTGCCAGTACCAGGCGACAGCTTCAAAACCGAAGTGCCGGTCTGGTGTGAAGTGTCCCTTTGCACAACGCAGGGTAATCACAATCAGCATGATGGTGCCGAGGGTTACATGCAGGCCGTGGAAGCCGGTCAGCATGAAGAATGTAGAGCCGTAGATACCGGAACCCAGTGTCAGATTGTGATGCTCACTGTAAGCTTCGCCGTACTCGTAAACCTGGAAGCCCAGGAAGGTTGCGCCCAGAATCACCGTTGCCGCCATCCACATAACCAGCGAACCGCGGTTTCCCTTCTTCAGCGCCCAGTGTGCAAACGTGATGGTAACGCCACTCGACAGCAGCAACAGGGTGTTCAATGCCGGGATTTTCCAGGGATCGAGCAGTGTAAACTCACCACCCACATTACCCGGACCATTGGTCGGCCAGGTTGCTTCCCAACCATTCCATAGCAATTCATTGGTGCCCGGATCGCCACCACCCAGCCACGGCACGGCAAGGACACGCGCATACCAGAGCGCCCCAAAGAAGGCCGCAAAGAACATGACTTCCGAAAAAATGAACCAGCCCATGCCCCAGCGGAACGACTTGTCCACCTGCGTATTATAGGTGCCCGCCTCGCTCTCGTTGATGACGGTACGGAACCAGCCGAATACCATGTACAGAAGAATGGCAAAGCCGACCAGCATCACCGTACTGCCTGAGCCCGAGCCATTCAAAAAGTTGGCAAAGCCCTGCAACATAACGAACAGGCCGATGGAGCCAATGATTGGCCAGCCGCTGCCATGGGGCACATAATAGCTGCCGTTTGTTTCACTCATACTTCCGTCCTCGTTTTGGCTGATATTTATCAGTTAATGGCTTTCTTATGTTCAAAAAAAGTATACGAAAGGGTAACCACCTCGATTTCTTCCGGCAGCTCTCGATCCACCATAAACAGCAGCGGCATATCGCGCCCTTCCTGCGCAGAAAACTGCTGTTCGGTAAAACAGAAGCATTCCGTTTTCCTGAAATGCCGGGCGGCCTGACCTGGCGTAACACTCGGCACCGCCTGCCCGACCATAACCCTGTCAGTACGATTCCTGGCGAAATAGGTTGTGCGGTACATTTTTCCGGGGTGCACTTCCATGCGGCTGACTTCAGGCCTGAAATCCCACGGCATGGACTCATTCACGCTGGCAATGAACTCAACCGTCACCGTCCTGCTCATATCAGGCTCTGTTATCGGGATAGCAACACGCCCACCGGTCTTGCCATTGATTCCCGTAATATCACAGAATACGTTGTATAACGGCACCATGGCGAAACCAAAGCCGAACATCCCGAGCGTCACCAGCAGCAGACGCCTGACGACTTTCTGATTCGCAGTCCGGGCGGCTTTCATGTCACCCCACTCCACCCGAGGAAGTGACCGACCAGAAGAACAGGGCCAGCACACCGGTCGCCACTGCTGCAAGCAGCAGGGCCAGCCGGATATTGGAACGCCTCAGCTTTGACTCATCTTCAACAGGCATCATTTCCGCATCCGTATGCATTGTCCCTACTTAACCTCGGGAGCAACGGTAAAGCTGTGGTAAGGCGGCGGCGAGGACAGGGTCCACTCCAGGCCGTCTGCACCTTCCCATACCTGGTCTGTTGCCTTGCTGCCACCGCGCACCGTCTTGATCACAATGTAGACAAACAACAGCTGGGTCAGCCCGAATGCAAAACCGCCAAGACTGGATATCTCGTTGAACCCGGCAAACTGGGTCGAGTAGTCAGGAATACGGCGCGGCATACCGGCGAGCCCCAGGAAGTGCTGCGGAAAGAACAACACGTTGACGAAAATCGCCGACAGCCAGAAATGCAGTTTGCCGAGTTTTTCGTCGTACATGTTACCGGTCCATTTAGGCAGCCAGTAATAGACCGCTGCAAAGATGGAGAACACTGAACCCGACACCAGCACATAGTGGAAATGCGCCACAATGAAGTAGGTGTCGTGGTACTGGAAATCAACCGGCGTGATCGACATCATCAACCCCGAAAAACCGCCAATGGTAAACAGCATCACAAAACCCAGCGCGAACAACATGGGCGTTTCAAAGGTCATTGAGCCTCTCCACATGGTGGACACCCAGTTAAACACCTTCACCCCGGTAGGCACCGCAATCAGCATGGTCGCATACATGAAGAACAGCTCGCCGGTAAGCGGCATGCCTACCGTGAACATGTGGTGCGCCCAGACGATGAACGACAGGAAGGCTATCGATGCCGTTGCATACACCATGGAGCTGTAGCCAAACAGTTTCTTGCGCGCGAAGGTCGGGATGATCGCCGACACCACACCAAACGCCGGCAGGATCATGATATAGACCTCGGGGTGACCGAAGAACCAGAAAATGTGCTGGAACATGACCGGGTCACCACCACCTGCGGCATTAAAGAACGATGTATCGAAGAAGCGATCCGTCAACAGCATGGTCACTGCACCCGCGAACACCGGCATGACCGCGATCAGCAGGTAAGCTGTAATCAACCAGGTCCAGACAAACAGCGGCATCTTCATCATGGTCATGCCCGGTGCGCGCATATTCATGATCGTTACGATGATGTTGATTGCACCCATGATCGACGAGATACCCAGCAGGTGAACCGAGAAGATCAGGAACGGGAACGCGTCGCCGGTCTGCAGCACCAGCGGCGGATACATGGTCCAGCCACCCGCCGGCGCACCACCTTCCATGAACAAGGTACTTACCAGCATGATGCCGGCAAACGGCAGAATCCAGAAACTCCAGTTATTCATCCGCGGCAACGCCATGTCCGGCGCGCCGATCATCATCGGTATCAACCAGTTGGCCAGCCCGACAAATGCCGGCATGATGGCGCCGAACACCATGATCAGCGCGTGCATGGTGGTCATGGAATTAAAGAACTGGGGATCCACAAACTGCAGGCCAGGCTGGAACAGCTCGGCACGGATAACCATCGCCATGGCGCCGCCAATAAAAAACATAATCAGCGAAAAGACCAGGTAGAGGGTACCGATATCCTTGTGGTTGGTAGTAAATACCCAGCGAAGCAGCCCCTTCGGGTGCGCTTCGTGATGTGCGTCGTGTGTTGTTGCAGTACTCATTACTTCTCCTCCACGACCCTTAGCGGGCTGCCTTTATTTCCGAAGGTTGAACCAGGTCACCGGTATCATTACCCCAGGCATTACGCTCGTAGGTAATAACGGCGGCAAGGTCGATGTCGTTCAGCTGGCCGGCGAACGCGCCCATAGCCGTGCCGGGCTTGCCGTGTATGACAATATCCATGTGCGCCGCTTTCGGGCCGGTAGCTATTGCACTTCCCTTCAGCGCCGGGAAGGCGCCAGGTACGCCCGCACCATTTGCCTGGTGACACGCTGCACAACTGCTGGCATAGACCTTTTCTCCACGCTCCATCAGCTCGGCCATCGCCCATTCACGATCGGCACCGGCCGATGCGGCATCCATCTGGCGCTTCTGATCGGCTATCCACTGCTGGTAGTCCGCCTCGTTTTTGACGATTACGACGATAGGCATGAAGCCGTGATCCTTGCCGCAAAGCTCGGCGCACTGACCGCGGTAGGTGCCTTCCTTCTCGGCCCTGAACCACATTTCATTGACAAAGCCGGGAATCGCGTCTTTCTTCATACCGAAGTCAGGCACCCACCAGGCGTGAAGCACATCGTTGGCTGTAATCAGCAGGCGAACCTTTTTGTTGACCGGGACGACCAGCGGGTTATCCACTTCCAGCAGGTAGTTCAGCCCTTTCTCCTGCCGGTTTTCAATCTGGTCCCTTGGCGTGGCCAGCGTACTGATGAAGCTCACACCCGAATCCAGGTAATCGTAGCCCCATTTCCACTGGAAGCCTGTCACCTTGATACTGAGATCCGGATTACTGGTATCTTCCATCATCACCAGCGCTTTGGTTGCCGGAACCGCCATACCCACCAGGATCAGGAACGGCACAATGGTCCAGATAATCTCGACCGTGGTGCTTTCATGGAACTGTGCAGGCCTGGCACCTTTCGACTTGCGGTGCTTTACGATAGAAATGAACATGGCAGCAAACACCACCACGGCTATCGCCACGCAGATCCACAGTATCAACATGTGCAGACCGTAAATCTCGTGACTGATGGGTGTGACGCCCTTGCGCAGATTCAACGCGTAATCTGCGGAGACTCCTCCGGCGCTGGATAACAGGACAAGCCCTGCTCCTGCCGTCAGCAAACGCTTTATTTTTGACAAAAACATACCCGCTTTTCTCCTTCCAACTCCCGAATACCAGATTTCTTATATTTCGTGTTTACTGTATTTCACACTCTGCGCCCGTCACGGCGCGAGCACCTCGCGCAACTGCCGCGCGAGTTGTTGTTTTTCGGCCTCTGTCAGGTATTCACCGATTTCGGTGCTGCGACCGTGCGACCGGAGCAATAACCGTGACGGGTGCCCCTTGACGGCCGCCGCCTCAAACCTGACCTGTACCCAGGCGCGCAGAAAACTGCTGCGACTCTCCGAGCTGTCCACACACTCAATAATATCAACACAGTCCTCATGGATATTCAACTCCTGCCAACGCATGCTGCGTCGAGACACCGTGTACAGCGCGACACCCAGCACCAGCATCTCCAGCCCGGCAAACGGAAGAATCAGCCACATACCCTGTATTGCAAATGCGATTGCAATGCTGAATGAAACGATGACCATGCCAAGGTAAAACTGCACCGTTTCCCGCCAGGGCAACGAGCAATTCGGCCGGATCATGAACCGGTGGGGCGTATTGAAACTGTCAAACTGGGTTGCGACCACCGTGTTACCTCTGGCAAACATTCCGGGCCACGAGAAAAAGCTGCAGTCTCGCGCACTGGCCCGCATGCTACAGCACAGCACAATTCAGGTGCAAAAAAATTTAAAATTTACGGGCATAAATATTAGCTATATCAGGTACTTGTAAACCATTATATAGTTATTTGTTAATGTGCTTATATTCAATACAAAACACGGCGCTTACGGGTTTAACCGTTAACCGTCAGCCTGCGATTCATTAACGAACACCCGAAAAATAGCATTCAAGCGACTGTCATAACTGCCGAAATCATGGGTATACACCCAATCCGGACCACGCTGTGACGGGATTACCGAAACACGGCAGGGGAAATATGTTATGGAAAAGTTACTGACATACCTGTTTACTGCGGCCATGCTGCTGTCAGCTGCCACCAGCCATGCTGCAGGCGAAGCGCTGTTCGAGCGCAAGATGGCGGCCGCCCGGACCGGTGATGCGGAAGCCCAGTACGACGTGGGCTACCGTTACGAAAAGGGCCGCGGCGTGGATGAAGACGAAGAACTCGCGCTCGACTGGTACCGGAAAGCCGCAGACCAGGGCATTGCCAAGGCGCAGTACAAGGTCGGCACCTACTACATGAAAGGCATTGCTGTTGATGAAGACCTGGAACAGGCAAAGATCTGGCTGCAGAAAGCCGCCGACCTTGGCTATGCACCCGCCCAGTATCAGCTGGGGAAACTGTATGCCGCCCCACGCGGTGGTCGTGACTACCAGATGGCCGTCACCTGGCTGCAGAAGGCACAGGATAACGGTTACGAGCCTGCAACTCGCGAACTGAACAAGGTCAGGCGCATGCTCAACTAGCCCGGCAAGGGCTGCAGATCGATACAGCGCGCATGCTGAAGCAGGACTTCTTCGTCCGTTTCCAGTGGCAGGTCCGCCAGCAGCGGGGCGCCCAGCCGCTCCCTGAGCGCAGCGATGTTTTCTTCTATCCGCGCGCAATCGCTGTCCAGCCGGTTGGCGACCCAGCCGCACAATGTCAGCCCGCTGCGACGTATCGCTGCTGCTGTCAGCAACGCATGATTCAGGCACCCCAGCCTGATCGCCACCACCAGCACCACAGGCAGACCCAGCGTTCGCGCAACGTCAGCCATGGTATGTGTTGAATTGACCGGCACCATCCAGCCGCCCACACCTTCGACAACAACCCTGTCAGCGGTTTCCTGCAACTGCGCGAAAGCACGCTGAATAACCGCTATTTCGATTTCAACACCCTCGGACTGCGCCGCAATATGTGGCGCAACCGGCGCCTCGAAGGCATAGGGATTAACAAGCCGGTAGGGATCGGCCGAGCTGGATACCGCCATCAAACGCAGGGCATCATCATTGCGTAAACCGCTTGCTGTCCTCTCACAGCCACTGGCCACCGGCTTCATAACGGCAACGGTTTGCCCTGCCCTGCGCAATGCTTCAACCAGCCCGGCACTGACAACTGTCTTGCCAGCACCGGTATCGATTGCAGTGACAAAAACACCTGCTGTCATGAGGGATGCCCCGTTTCCAGTGAAACACTGATTGTATTCTCGCTCACCCATGCATGGCCATTGACGATTTCATAACTGGCCGGCAGTACGCCGTCTCGACGAAATGTTTCATATGCCTCGACCAGCCGTTGCATATGCTGCTTCCCGGTCAAACCGCGCGACCGGCCACGGGTCACATTATGGGCACCGATCTGTTTAAGCTCGCGCATCAGTTTCCACACATCCGGGTAGGTTACAGTCAGGCGTTCGACATCCATCACCGGGTCAGCAAACCGCGTTCGAAGCAGCGCATCACCCACATCGTGCATATCGAGAAAGGTATTTACATGCGCATATTCATCAACAGCCCGCCAGCTTTCGCGCAGCTCCTTCAGCGTGTCCGGCCCAAAACTGGAAAACAGTAACAGGCCACCCGGCCTGAGCACACGGCGCAGTTCAGTGAACGCGGCATCCAGATCAACACTCCACTGAAGCATGAGATTGGAGAACACCAGGTCGAAACTGTTATCGGCAAACGGCAACGTCTCGGCATCGGCACATACGCACCGGGGGCGTCGTAACCAGCGCCCGCGCCGGCGTGCCCGTAGCAACATGGGTTGAGCAATATCGAGCGCGATAACATCGGACTTACGGTAACGCTCCAGCAAACCATCAACACACTGGCCGGTTCCGCAACCCAGGTCGAGAATACGCTTTGGCTGCAAGCTCATCAGGTCCAGGCGTTCCAGCAGGCGCGCACCCACCTCGCGCTGTAACACAGCGGCTTCATCGTAACCTGCAGCCGCCCGCTCAAAACTGCGTCGCGCCAGCGCCTTGTCAGGAAGGCCGCCCGTATCACGCAACATCAGCCTGCACCTTCATTTGCAATAAACCATTGCTTCGCCAGCTCAACACAAACCGCGGGGTGTGATAAAAACGGCGCATGCCCGGCACCTTCCAGCACGACATGGCGCTCGTCAGCCAGCAGGCGGGAAACACTCGCCGGCACCAGGCTGTCACGTTCACCGAATACACCGTACAAGGGCACGGCAACATGCTCGACATGATGACGGAGATCAGATTCCTGCAGCAGCTTCAGACCGGCTTGCAGCGCCTCTGCCATGGCGGGGGGGCGCGTCTTCAGCTCCTGTCGCAATTGTCTGAGCAGATCACTGCTGTGGTCTGCACTGCGTACCTGCAATGCAAGAAAACGCGCCAGGGTTTTTTCCGCGTCAGCGTCCAGATGACCGGCAAACTGCTCAAACACTCTGGCATCTACAGCACAGGGCCAGTCTGCCGCCATGACAAACCTTGGCGTGGAAGCCATCAGCATCAGGCCACGCACCTGCCGGGGTTCGCGTTGCGCGGCGGCCAGTGCGACCAGCCCACCCAGTGACCAGCCTATCCAGTAAGCCGGTTGTGCTACGCAATCGAGCACCTGCTGTGCCCAGTCATCCAGCGAAATCGCCGCTTGCCAGGGGCTGTTGCCGTGCCCGGGCAGATCAATCACATTGACGTGAAACGCTTCTCCGAGCTGTTCCGCGAATAGCCGCAGCAGTCCCCCGTGCATCCCCCAGCCATGCAACAGCACCAACTCCGGCCCCTGGCCATATTGATCACGATGCAGCATGCGCCAGTTCCCGGTAACAGTTCCCCAGCACATCGAGCAAACGATCAACCTGCTCCGGCGTATGCTGTGCAGACAAGGTAATACGCAGACGTGCCGCTTGTTCCGGCACCGTCGGCGGGCGAATCACACCAGCCAGGATACCCCGCCCGCGCAAGGCTTCACCGAGCTTCACCACCATCGCCGCATCACCGACCAGCAGCGGCTGTATCGGTGTCATGGATTTCATCAGTGGCAAATCCAGTTCCGCTGCACCCGAGCGGAAGCGCTCAATCAAATCGCGTAAATGTCCGCGCAACCCGTCACCTTCCTGTACCAGGCGTAATGCCGTGCGCGTTGCCCAGGCCACTGCCGGTGGTGTTGCCGTTGTATAGACGTAAGTGCGCGCCTGCTGAATCAGTGTTTCCACCAGCGCCTCGGAACCCGCAACAAAAGCACCAAAAGTTCCCAGTGACTTGCCCAGTGTCGCCATCAGAATCGTGTTATCCGCACCCTTGCCCAGCTGATCCACAAACCAGCCACTGCCGTCAGCGCCCAGCACGCCGAAACCATGCGCATCATCGGCCAGCAGCCAGGCATCGTGACTTCGGCACAGGGCCTGTATTTCCGTTAACAACGCACAGTCGCCGTCCATACTGAACACGGCGTCGGTTGCCACCAGTTTGTCACCGCGCGCGATTCCCGACAGCCGTCGCTCCAGACTCTCCATGTCGTTATGCCGGTAACGCAATAATCTGGCGCCGCTGAGTTGCGCGGCATCGATCAGTGACGCATGGTTCAGCCGGTCTTCGACCAGTGTATCACCACGTCCGATCAAGGCTGATGCAACACCAAGATTGGCCATGTAACCGGTCGAAAACAACAACGCGCGAGGCTGGCCGGTAAAGGCCGCCAGATCTTCTTCCAGGGCTTGATGTGCGTAGCTGTGGCCGGTAATAAGGTGCGCGGCACCACTGCCAACACCAAAGCGCTGCGCACCTTCGGCAAGCGCACTGACCAGGTCAGGGTGGCTGGCCAGTCCGAGATAATCGTTGCTGCAGAAGGAAAGGTACGGTTTGCCGTCGATGATGACTTCGACGCCCTGGGCACCGTCCAGCGTCTGACGCTGGCGGTACAAATGCTGTTGCCTGCGCTGCTCCAGCGCTGGTGCAAGATCGCGCATCGGCAATCAGACCGGGCGCAGCCCCAGCCGTTCGAACAGCTGGCGATCGTGATCAGCCCCGGGATTGCCGGTCGTCAGCAACTTTTCGCCATAGAAAATGGAGTTGGCGCCTGCCATGAAACACAAGGCCTGCATCTCATCGCTCATCTGTTCACGACCGGCCGACAGGCGAACGTGCGACGCCGGCATCAGGATACGCGCGACTGCCAGCGTGCGGATAAACTCAAACGGGTCGATAGCCTCGACTTCATCCAGCGGTGTTCCCTCGACCTGCACCAGCATATTGACCGGCACACTCTCCGGATGCGGCTTCTGTATCGCCAGCTGCTCCAGCAGGGAAACACGGTCCGCGCGCCCTTCACCCATACCGACAATGCCGCCACAACAGACATTGATGCCCGCCTCCCGCACATGACGGATCGTGTCCAGCCGTTGCTGGTAGGTCCGGGTGGAAATAATCTCTCCATAGAATTCCGGCGAAGTGTCGAGGTTGTGGTTGTAGTAATCCAGCCCCGAACCGGCGAGGCGAGCCGCCTGTTCATTATCCAGCATGCCCAGCGTCATGCAGGTTTCCAGCCCTTCCTCACGCACCCGCTCCACCATCTCCAGCACGCGCTCGAAATTCTTTCCACGTGGGTTACGCCACGCCGCGCCCATGCAAAAACGACTGGCGCCGGCTCGTTTGGCGGCGCGCGCGGCCTCGACCACAGCCTCGACGTCCATCAGTTTTTCCGCTTCGACAGCCGTTTCGTGATGCACGCTCTGGGGACAATAACCACAGTCTTCCGGGCAGCCCCCCGTCTTGATGCTCAACAGGGTACTGACCTGGACCTCGTTAGGATCAAAGTGCTGTCGATGCACCTGCTGGGCGCGATACAACAGATCATTAAAAGGCAAATCGAACAATGCCTGAATTTCGTCCCGACCCCAGTCAAAACGCAATGCAGCGGATTCCCGCTTCGTGACTTCGTTAGTGGCTGTGTGATTCATGATGCTCCACGGGTAGTTCCATATCAGACCAGCTATCACGGCGAATACGCAGTAAGTCCACCATCGACCAGGGAATGAGAATCAGCGCGGCAAAAGCCCAGGCGACGAGGTACCAGGTCCAGCCCCCGCCCGGTATAAATGTTGCTGCCGCCACAAAAAACCCGGTAATGGCATAAAACCGGTAGGCCGCCTGCTGCGTGTAGTGACCGACTTTTTCATTGGGATGGTGCCGGTTCATGGCATAAACCAGCATCGACAGTCCCAGCCACAACATCCCCAGCGGAATCGGCACCAGAATTGCCAGAATATTGCCGTAATTGAACAACGCGGCCGCCCGGCGTGCCCGGCGGCCCGGGAGCTGTACAGGGTCGCCCTGGGGCGCTGCGGAAATATTGGGTTCGGTCATTGGCTTCAATAAGATACACTGCCGTTTCAGGGCGCGACTATGCGTGGAACAACACCTTTATGTCAACCAGGGAAGGTTGTCTATGGTTTACAACTGGCTAAATTATACACAGCACTGGCTGATCCCGGTCCGCTGCCCGCTTTGCCTTGCACCAACCCGCAGCTGGCAACCTGTTTGCCCGGGCTGTTACCGGGAACTCCCCTGGCTTGCACCGGACTGCAACAGCGGCGTCATCGCTTTACCTGCAAATACCGCTCAACCTGATGCCGGCAAGCCCCGGCTGTCTGCGCTGGATGGCTGCCACGCATTGCTCGAATACCGGGCGCCGATTGACCAGTGGATCTGTCAACTCAAATTTCACCAGGATCTGACGGTGGCGAAAATGCTCGGACAATTGCTGGCCGGGCATATCCCGGCAGGAAAGGGGACAAAACTGATACCGGTACCCTTGCACAAACGCCGCCTGCGCCAGCGCGGGTTCAACCAGTCACTGGAAATCGCACGGCCACTGCAACGACAGGGTTACCGGATTGACGCACGCAGTTGCAGCCGCCCACGCTTCACTCCGCCGCAATCGGAACTGTCTGCCCGGGCTCGCCTTGAAAATCTGCGTGACGCCTTTCAGGTAAGGGGCCGTATGACAGGCCAGAGCATCGTACTGGTTGATGATGTGCTGACCACCGGCGCTACACTCAACGCGCTGGCCGACGCGCTCAGGAAAGCTGGCGCCAGCCGGGTTGAAGCCTGGGTGATAGCGCGCACCCCGGAGCCCGGGGTGCGCTGAGGCAACGTAATCTCAACCTTGCTCAGGGCAATGCGTCGAATGCAAGCAGACTGTCCAGAAGTGCCGCACTGGGCGGATTACCAAAACCGGTGAACAGGCTGCTGAAGTTTGCAATATCACCGTTCAGCCACATGTAATTGAGAATAACCGTCTCAACCAGGAGATTGACATTATTCGCCGCCGGGCTGGAGGTTGTTTCGACGGACCCATCGGCACGGAAATATCCGATCTGCCGCCTTCTTGGCGTTACTGCGCCGTTGGGGTGATACACCAGGAAAAACGACGCCGCCGTCGATGAGTTATCGCCGGTCCATACGCCCTTGCCGCGCCCATCAACGCTGTTATCCACAGTGCCATTACTGGCCAGTGAGCCGTCACTGAAAACATATATCATCAACGGCACACCTTTCCGTGCGGCATATTCGAGGCAGGCGCCCATGCAACGTCCGGCGCGTAGATCACGGAGTTCGCCGGTGCTGCGGTCACCGGTGTGGTAATCGTAACCCCCCATCGATATGGTACCCGCGCCAGCATAGCCATCAATGACTGTTTTCATCACAGATGCGGTCTTGCGGAATTCCCCGTCACCGTTGAACTCTGCCGCCGAAAAGATTCCCGTCGGGCCGACAATATCCGGATCGAGCGCGGGATCTATGACAGCTCCGGCAAAACGCTCTGCAATATCCGCCGCCTTGAGGTAACCGCAACGCACCAGGTTCTTTATGGTGGCGTCCTGCCCGCTATTGACCAGGGTCTCAAGCATTGTATCAACCCTGTTGAGTTTGCGGTCACTGATGCGCACCACCGATTCCATGACAGCGGTGACTTCCTCATTACTGAGAATCGCCGTCAGGTTGCCCGTATCGATCATACCGGTCACATCGCTGGGACGGTCGACCTTGGTGGGACGGATCTCGGTATCGATCATGGTTGCAGGCGCCATTGAATTGCCACCGGAATCCGAGTTACGTGAACCCACCAGGGTTACAATAGACCCGCCCGCACCGGCTTTGGCGATTCCGTACATCGGGTTGTGCGGATTGTTACCCGTATCGTTATCGGAACGCGCCGGAATGACACAACCATTGATGTTGGGGCCACGGGTAGCCGCCTTTTCCAGGATGCCTCGCAAAAATGCACTGTCCGAATGGAACGCCAGGCCCAGTGTCGTATCGGTGAAATCACCGTTACTGGTCGCCGTTGGCGTCGCTTCCGTACCGCCCGGGATCATGTCACCAGGCAGGCCCAGCTTGCTGTAACCCGCCGTACTCAGCAGATCAAGCTGGGTCTGGCGACCGACCAGCACGTTGGAACCTGCGATATTGACACCGCCCGCCAGATCAAAACAGATAAAAGGAATTTTGGCGCCACCGTTGCCCCCGAGCGCGCAATTGATGGCCTGGGCCATACCGCCCCCGCCCAACGGGTCATCCAGATCCGGGGACAGGGCAGAGGCAACCCGTGGGCTTGCCAGCAAACCGAGCAGCGACGTACCGACCACTGTACCGGCTCCGGTAATAAACCCCTGGCGAAGAAAATCCCTTCGCGTAACGGGTCGAGCATGATCCTGGTGCAGCAGCGGCTCATCGGGCTGCAGATTTTTTGTACGTTTGGCCATTTTCATCATCCCCGTTGCTTTATTGAACCAGTACCGCAGCACTGCCCAGCACCGCACCACACATCGCCTTGACGATGGTTCTGGTACGCGTCGCGTCACACCCCGACGGACAGCTTGTTGTCAGTCGGTCGAACAGGTTATTCCCTGCATTGGTCTGTGTACCGGCAAGGTCGTAGCCAATCAGCTCAACCTTGATCTCTTCCCGTGTTGGCGCATCGATCAGGTCACTACTGCCGCCTTCCGCCAGCCCGATCATTTTGTCGTAGAGGGCGTTTACGATCTGGTTCTTCTCGGCAGAGTTCCCGCTGGAGAAGGCTGTACTGACATCCGAGTCAAACCCGAACCCGCCAAAGAAAGCGCTGCGCAGCGCCGCGTCATCCACCATCAGGCTGCAATACTGGATGGACAGCTGGGCAACCGCCATCTGGTGCGCAGACAGGAAACCATCCATATTTTCGATGGCGGGCAACTGCTGGCGCAGGATCTGGAAATCCGTCTGCACAAGCACGGGATCCACGCCGGTCATCGAAGCCATGCTGGCATTGACCTCATCGAAGGTACGTACGCCAATCTCTGACACCACAGGTGGTGGCGGCAGATCGGGTGGCGTCAACGGAGAGTTCTCGGTAAACACGTTGACCTGCGAACCCAGCCGTTCAAAGGTGAGGAAAAACTCGTCTGTTGCCGGACCGTTCTCGAGCGCAATGATCGTACCGCGGTCTGACAGCAACTGCCCCGTCGATGGATCGTAACTGGAAGCGTCGATCACCACATCCAGATTGGTCCATGCCTGCCCAACCGTTGCTTCACGGCCATTGATACCAATACGCATACCCTGCAACGGAATATTGACTGGCGTCACATCCGGGTCGAGGTTGAAAAAGAATGGCCTGGTAAACAGATAGCTATAGGTATCGTACTGGCTGACCTCGAACACGATATAGCTGTCCGGCAGTGAAATGACATCACCGATGGAAAACAGCAGGAAGAATTTCTCGCCAACCCCAACATCGAAATTCTGCAGGATCTGTTCCTGGGTCAGCGCGCGATTATGGATCGCAAGCATGCGGATCTGACCTGCCCACTGGCGATCACCGGAAACCTCGTTACCCAGCACCAGCGCAAAGGTATCGTCCCACTCGACAAGATTACCCGGCGTCACCGGGTCAACATCATCGGTAAACACGCCGTTGACATAGATACGACGTCCATTGAGCGGATCAAAGGTCACCACAACATGCTGAAGCGTGGCCTGCAGGTCCTCATCGGCATCCGCCGTTGACAGGGCTGGCTCACCATTGCCATCGGTTGTACTGGAGCGTTGCAGGAAATCGTAGTTGTACTGGGTCTGCCCCAGCGTGAAGTTTCGTGCCGATGTGCCGGCCGAATAACTGACAATGCGCGCAGGCCCTTCCTGCACAACATTGGCCGGCGCCACCCAGGCTTCTATCGAATATTCACCGGTGGCCTTGATCAGGTCGCTCAGTTTCTTGCTCGCCGCAGTCGAACCCTGGGCGCGTCCGCTGACAATCTCGATACCCCAGCCACCGACCCAGTTGACATCACCGGTGAGCGTCAAATGTAATGCCGGCTCGACGCCACTGGAGTCGATTGCCACATTACCGGTACCGGACTTGAACTCGTACAGGGCAATAACATCCGATTCATAACGACTGCCGCCACTGGCCACCACACCGTCTGCCACGGTAAGCGCCTTGCTGATAACCAGCGACGGATCAACAACACTGGCCGTAACGCTGTCTGCAAATACAGTGACTGCCGCTTCCATAGTGTTCGCATCATTCGCGCAACTGGCTGTCCAGCAGTTATGCGCCTCGTCCCTCAGCCGAAGCACCAGGCGTGAGTTGGACGGTGTATTAAGATCCATTTTCGATTTGGCAGCCGCATAGGCATCATCGACATCGGGACTCGCAAAGAACGGGGACTGCGGTGTGGGCGATGAATCCACATGGCACCCTGCACAGTTCGCCGTCAGAAGTGGCCATACGGTAGTAGCAAAACCTGCTGATGTGGCAGGGAAGTTTTTCGTTGCCCCGGGGTCCTTGATGACCGGCGCAAACAACTGGATTTCGCGTTGCCCACCCGACACGCCATTAGCCCAGCTTTCGATATAGTTCTGGATAATGGTCGCGCACGCCGCGTCACTCGTCAGCCAGCAATTATGTCCGCCCGCCACCTTGGTCACCAGGCGTGAATTTGCCGGCACATCGAGGTCCACAAGCCCGTTTGCGTCAGCATATGCCAGGTTTACATCATCGCCACGCACAAAGGTTGGCGACTGGATACCCGGGACGTGACAGGCGCCACACCGGTTCGATGCCCGCAGCGGTTCCCACAGATTGACCTGGAACTCGCGGATGTCTGTTGTCACAGCCACAGGCCCGCTATAGCTCGACGTACCGACAGAGCCACCATTGTTCGTCTGCGGATTTGAACTCGTCCCGGCGCCACCACCGCAAGCCGACAAAACCGCTACCGACAACAGCACCGCAGCCTGGCGGAATAACCCGGCCAGGTTGAATCTACCACCCCATCGCACACTTTTCGGATACGCGCTCATAATCATCCCCTCAGCTGTCGCCACCTAGTTGCCCGCACACTGGGCAGCGGCTTCGGCGAATACCTGTTTCATGTTGTAGTTGGTCTGGCTGGTTAACACGTCCCGCAGTGCGACCATCTGCGCCTGATCCGGCTCGTTAAGACACACCGTGCGATAGGCTTTTCTGACCTGGCAACTGGCGAACGCCGTGCTGTTACCCAGTTCCTGGCCAAGCGATGCCGCGCCGTTGCCGTTACCGGGCAGACTGCTGCTCCAGCCCATCACGGCATTCCGGCCACTGCGCCAGTAGTTGTCCCAGCGATCATCGGTCGTCACATAGCCATATTCGAAGTTACTGGCATTTATGAGGTATTTGGGCTGTACCTGCCCGGGGGTATAGACCAGACGCCCCTGTGCGGCATCGTAGTTGTGATAGGCAAACGCCTGTGTCATGGGGTCCATGCCGGTATGGCAACCGATACAGGCGTTCATGAAAATCCGGCTGTCGCCACCCGGGCTGCGACTGACGTCCTGACGAATACGGTCTGCCGGGCGCGTCGTATCCTTCAGCTGTTCCATATCATTACAGAGGTGGTTCAGCATGGTGAAACGGAACATCGCCCGGTTGGTACCATCAATAAAGAAGGCTTGTGCTGCAGCGCGTGTCGTCATAACACCCGCCACACCGGCGACCGGAATACCGTTCAGCGTCGATTGGGCTGCAGGAAACAGATTGGAGGAATTGCTCAGGTCAACACTCAGGTCTTCAAGATTCCGGTAGTGCACATTACTGGAAGGCGAATAGGCCGCGACACCGGAGATGCTGCTGTCGCCAACGTACACCAGGTCGGCTGACAGGAGCGTATTAAAAGGCACCTCGTCGCGCACCATGCCAATAACTGTCGCACTGTAGTCATTCAGTGGATCAAAGACCGATTGCGCCTCGTTCGTCCAGGGCGTGGCAAAATTCTTCAGCGTTGTATTATAGAAGTTGAAAGCACGTGGATTACGCGCAGGGTCCATGGCAAGTAATGCCGCCCCGACTGCACCGCCACCGCTGAGAATCTCTGTTTCCATCGCACTCAGTACGGCGGGCGTAGGTGGAACACCGGTCAAACGATCATGAATCCGCTTGGCCTGCTTGCGTTCAAGATCTCCAGCCAGTACCGATGTGGCTGCAAATACAGTCAGGGCAATTGTCGCCAGGCTGGCGTAAAACTTTCCCGCCCCTGTCTTGCCCCGGACTGTTGCCCGTCGTTGCTCGTCCATCGAATACATTGAGACGCCCCCTAGAGTTGGTTTTTTATCTAAACTTCCCGCCTTAAGCAATTACCGAACCAGCCTGGTTCCACGCCTTTGCGAAGGAAATATAGACCAGTGTTTTCATAACAACTGTGAACCAGCCCACAGTTAACGGCAAAAGCCTGATCGTATTTAACTGACTGATCACCTGATGAAAATAATTTGCACAAGGTGTGACCGGGGTCGCAGTTTCCGGGCGCGGGGACTGGCTATATTGCCAGCATCAATGTCTCTGGCTGGCTGTCGCTATATACCAACGGTGTCGGCAGGCAACGACAACGGCAGGCATGGAAAAGCCTGAAACACATGAAGGAACGCCGTTATCAGCCGTATAAACAGGTAGCCGGACACGGCCCGATACTTGCTATATAAACGCACGCCAGAGAACGAAGAATATTCATTACATCTTTACCGGGAGAAATACATGCCCCGCAGGTTACCGATAACATCGCTGCTGGTCGGTCGCATTGCCATCCTGCTGGCCGCAATGCTGCTGACGGCCTGTGGTGGAGGAACGGAAAGTACCCGTTCAGCCGGCCCGGACCCTCTTGTCGAGGATTTCGGTATCGCCTACGTCAGGCAACCGGTACCGGAAATGGATACTGCCGATGTACGCGAACCCGCCGCCTTCCAGGCGGGTGGCGACCTGATTTACCGTGATCTTGCCTCTCCGATAGCCAGCGAACGCAATGTGACCGAACGCGTCACCGGGGGCATGGGCGACGTCAAGGATGTAGAAGCCTCCTACGACGGCACCCGCCTGCTGTTTGCACTGCGACTGCCGGACATCGAAGGCGCGGCCCCGGAAGACCAGCCGACCTGGAACCTGTGGGAGTACGAGATTGCCACTGACACCCTGACACGGGTTATTGCCTCCGACACCATTGCCGAAGAAGGGCAGGACGTGGCGCCACACTACCTGCCTGACAATCGCATTATCTTCTCTTCGACACGCCAGCGTGCCGCCGGCGCCATACTGATCGATGAAGGCAAACCCCAGTTTCCGGCGCTCGATGAAAATGGCAACGAACCGGCCATGGTGCTCCATGTCATCGATGAAACGCGTCAGAATATCACCCAGGTCTCCTTCAACCAGAGTCACGACCTTGACCCGGTCGTACTGAACAGCGGCGAAGTGGTGTTCTCACGCTGGGATAACGCTGGCAATAACAGCGCCATCAACCTGTATAAAATGAACCCGGATGGCAGCCAGCTGCGCCTGCTGTACGGCGCCGCCAGCCATGACACCGGCACTGGCGGGGCGACCATCCAGTTCCTGCAACCCCGCGAGTTGCCGGATGGTCAACTCGCGACGTTGATTCGACCGTTTACCGGCAACGATCAGGGTGGCGACATTGTCGCTATCGATATCGGCAACTACGTCGAGAACACACAACCCACGGCCCCCAACCAGGGGATCCTGACAGGCCCGGCGCAGGTATCCCGCACCTTTGGTGAAGTCCGCACCGATGACCAGCCCTCTCCCGCCGGTCGCTTCAATGCCTTTTACCCGTTGTGGGATGGCACCAATCGTGCGCTGATCACCTGGAGCCAGTGTCGACTGATGGATGCCAGCCAGCGAATCCTGCCCTGCACGGATCAGACCCTGGCCGACACCACGCTGGTAGAAGCCCCACCCCTGTACAGCGTCTACCTCTACGACTTCGGCGACAATACCCAGCGCCCCGTATTCACCCCGCAGGAAGGCATGCTGTACCGCGATGTTGTCGCCACCCAGCCCAGAACCCTGCCCAATATCATTTTTGATGCCGTTGCCGGTGTCGATGTCGACCAGACGCTGGTCGATGAGAATGTCGGCATACTGCACATCGCCAGCGTGTACGACTTTGACAGCCAGTACAACGCACTGGGCGGTACAGCCACCGACCTTGCCATGCTGGCCGATCCGCAGCAGATACTGGCCAACCAGCGGCCGGCCCGTTTTCTGCGACTCGTCAAGGCCGTCAGCATCCCGGATGACGATATTGTCAACCTGGTCGGCGCCAACTTCGGCCGCAACCGTTCGCTGGGCATGCGTGAGATTCTCGGCTACGCCCCGATCGAACCGGACGGCTCGGTACGCGTAAAAGTCCCGGCCAACGTCCCGTTTACCCTCAGCGTACTGGACAAGGATGGCCGCCGCATCAGTCAACGCCACGACAACTGGCTCCAGCTGCGTGCCGGTGAAGTCATGAACTGCTCCGGCTGCCACGATGCATCGTCCGGCCTGTCTCACGGTAACCCGGACGCCTTTGCACCCCTCAATACCGGCGCCCCTTTCGATGGCTACACCTTCCCCAACACCGAGGCATCCCTGTTCGCGGATGCCGGCGACACCATGGCGCAGGTCAGAACACGCATCACCCCGACGGCACTGACACCGTCAGTTGACATCATCTACCGCGATGTATGGACCGATGCAACCATAGACCCTGTCGGCCGACCCAAAGATCCTGATATCGACTATCTTTACGCCGACCTGGATCCCGCTATCACCGCACCGGCCACAACCGACTGCCAGGCAAACTGGAACTACCTGTGCAGGATCGTTATCAACTACGAAGCCAGCATCCACCCGATCTGGAGCGTTGACAGGGGACCTGCCGATACCTGCATCAACTGCCATACCAGCCAGGATGCAGCCAATGCAGACCGGGTACCCGACGCCCAGCTCGACCTGACAGGCGGCATCTCGGACCAGAACGCGAACCACTTCAAGTCATACCGTGAACTGCTGTTCGGTGACAACAGCCAGGAACTGGACGACATGGGCAACCTGGTCGACACCCTGGTGCAGGCGACAGATGGCAGCGGCAACCCGTTGTTCGAACTCGATGCGAACGGTGACCAGATACTGGACATCAACGGTAACCCGATCCCCGTCATGGTAACCATCCCCGTCAGCCCGTCCATGCGTGCTGCCGGCGCGCTTTCAAGCCCACGCTTCTTCAATATCTTCGCGCCGGGTGGAACGCACGATGGCCGGCTCACCGCGGCAGAGCTCAAACTGATTGCAGAATGGCTGGATATCGGCGGGCAATACTACAATAATCCGTTTGACGTGCCACCGTGAGCCTCTGCAAACTGAATAGAATATGGATCCAACCAACAAGACAAGGATGTACCTTTGAAAGCTGCCGCGTGCCTGCGCACCCTGTTTAACGCCCTGTTTGCCTGTGCCTTGCTGCTGCCGGCTGCCGCATCGGCGGGTATATTCAGCGGCCTGTTTGGCGACGACCAGCCCATGCAAGTTGAAATTGCCGACCCCTATATCGAACTGCATACCGGGGCCGGGCGCGGCTATCCCGTGTTCCATGTCGAGGAACGCGGCGAGTGGATCGAAATACTCAAACGTAAAACCGACTGGTTCAAGGTGCGCACGCGCAAGGGCAAACAGGGCTGGGTCGCACGCGAACAACTGGAACGAACCCTGACACCCGGCGGTGAAACCACCGAAATCCGTGAAGCCACCTTCGAGGAGTTCTCTTTTCATCGCCTGGAAACAGGCGCCATGGGTGGGGACTTCGAAGGTGCCGACGTTTTGACCTTTTACGGCGCCTATTCGTTTACACCTAATCTTTCCGCCGAATTGTCCGTTTCCAAATTATTCTCCCCCTTTTCGGATGCCGAAATGGCCAATATCGGCCTGCTCATCCACCCGTTTCCGGCGTGGCGCATCTCGCCCTTCTTCACCGTGGGGACAGGCGTGATACAAACCAATCCGAAAACCACACTGGTGCAGGAACGCGACCGCATTGACCAGCTCGCCCACGTCGGCGTCGGCGTACGTGTTTACATCACCCGGCAATTTATTTTCCGCGCCCAGTACAAGAACTACCTCATCTTCCAGAGCACCGATGACAACCAGGAGATCAACGAATGGCAAGCCGGACTGTCCGTCTTTTTCTGAATACCGCACTTGGCCTCGGCATACTGCTGACACCGGTCTGGTCGCCCGTGACGCTGGCCGCCAATAACGAACAGGTCGTGCGCCCGGAAATCAAACGCCGCGAAGTGCATGAGGATGCCATCGATACCGAAGACTTCGAAATCGGCGCCTTCGCCGGCATTATGAGCATCGAGGATTTTGGCTCCAATCCCGTCTATGGTATTCGCGGCACCTACCACGTCACCGAGGACATTTTCCTGGAAGGGGCATACGCGCTTACACGTGGCGGAGAGACCAGCTTCGAACGCCTCAGCGGTGCCGCCAGCATTCTCACCGATGACGAGCGGGACCTCGAATACTACAACCTGTCATTCGGTATCAACGTGTTCCCCGGAGAATCCTTCATCGGCACACGCTGGGCCTTCACCTCGACCTTCTACCTGATTGGCGGCGTTGGCAGCACCAGTTTCGCCGGTGACGACATGCTGACCTGGAATGCAGGTTTTGGCTACAAGGTACTGCTGAACGACTGGCTGGCAATGCGTGTCGATGCCCGCGATCATATCTTCGACCTCGATCTGCTCGGTGAAAAACGTACCACGCACAACCTGGAATTCAGTGCAGGACTGTCTATATTTTTCTGATTTGTGCGCTGTGTCCTGTTCCGGCAAAACCGGCTCACGGACACTGCGGGGAATACCGGCCACAGCAACTGGCGTAACCCCTCAATCCCGCCGGTATACGGCCGCTAGTACCGTGCAGACAAAGAATATGGAGATAACCATGACCACAATAACCGCTTGCATGAAAGCCCTTACATTGCCACTGCTGGGCCTGCTGCTGCTTGTGTCCGGGCAGGTATCTGCCGGCGCGCCACAAGGCCCTGCACCGGATTTCGCCCTGAAAACCCCCGACGGCAGGAACGCCCGTCTCAGCGAATACCGTGGCGAAGTGGTCATGATCAACTTCTGGGCCTCCTGGTGCGCACCCTGCCGCCAGGAAATGCCTCTGCTGGAAGAACTCTATACCCAGTACCAACCGCTCGGCTTTACCATCCTCGGCGTCAATGTCGAGCAGGACAGCAGCAAAGCACTGGCCATGCTGGAAGATATACCTGTCAGCTTCCCGATCATGCTCGACACCCGAAGCTCGGTCAGCAAACTGTATAATGTTGTAGCCATGCCCACCTCGATATTGATCGACCGGGATGGCAACATGCGCTACCTGCACCATGGCTACAAGCCAGGCTACGAGGAACAATACCAGCAACAGGTACGTGAACTAATCAGGGAATGATGACTTTGCAGCGCACAATTATTGCGTCCTGTTTGCTGGCGGTCGTGACCGGGTGCAGCAGTATCGAGCCGTGGGTAAAACCCTATGAACGAACCCACCTCGCCGACCCGATTATGAGTTTCAGCCGCGACCCGGTTTCGAGCGCCTATGACGGCCATGTCTACCAGGTCCGGGAAGGCGCGCGCGGCGCGGAAGGTGGACACGGAGGCGGTTGTGGCTGTAACTAGTACATGGCGACACTGCATCACCGCAGCCCTTTTCTCACTACCCATCCTCGCGAACAGCGCCATCCTCCCCGAGGATCGTGCTGACGCCCTGTACCACTCCTATGATGGCGGCGGCGTCACCGTGACCGGGCCATCGATACTGGTACGCAAGGGGGATGCAAAACGCTTCTCGGCCAGCGCCAACTACTATGCCGACAGTATCAGCAGTGCATCGATCGACGTCGTTACACAGGGCAGTGAATACGCTGAAAGTCGCGACCAGTACTCTGTAGGGCTCGACTACCTGCACGCGAATACAATAATGTCGCTTGGCTATGCCAACAGTGAAGAAAGCGACTACAAATCTGACACCTACAGCATTGCCTTCGCGCAGACCCTGTTCGGCAATATGACGACAGTTACACTGGCCTACTCACGCGGCTTCGATGATGTATTACGCAATGGCGACAACAATTTCGCCGAAACCGCTGACCACCAGAACTACCATGTATCACTGACACAGGTGCTCACCAGGGATCTTTTGCTGAGCCTCAATTATGACGCCATAACCGATGAAGGCTTTCTGAACAACCCTTACCGGTCAATAGCCTTCATCGACACCAGCACGCCATCCGGCATAAGCTTTGAACCCGAAGCCTACCCCAATACACGCACCAGTAACGCCGTGTCGGCCAACTTCCTGTACTACCTGCCCTACCGCGCAACAATCAAGGCCGGTTACCGTTACTACGCCGATGACTGGGACATTACCGCACACACGGCTGAACTGGGCTATGTGCATCCACTGGGTAACCGGTGGATTTTTGAGGCCGGTTACCGCTTTTATACCCAGTCCGAAGCCGACTTCTACGCTGACTTTTTCCCGCGTGCCGACGCACAGAACTTCAAGGCCCGCGACAAGGAACTCAGCAACTTCAGGGACCATACGTTCAGCGTAGGTGTAAGCTATGAGCTGCCCGGTGTGAAACGTGGCTTTATTGACAAGGCAACGCTTAACCTCAAGTACAGCTACATCCAGTTCAGGTATGACAATTTCACTGACCTGTCCGATCCAGACCTGCCCAACTACGAGTTTACAGCCAACGTTTTCCAGGCGTTTGCCTCCATCTGGTACTGACCACCATCCCATGCTGCGATTTCTTTGCCTGACACTCACCCTGCTGTTCTCGACAAGCGGGATAGCCGGCTGGCTCAAGCAGGAAGCCGACATCATGGGTACACGCATTGTTGTCGAGCTTTACCACAAGGACCCGGCCATTGCACAACGCGGCGTAGACACCGTGCTTGCTGAAATGCGGCGCATCGACGCCGCCATGAGCCCTTTCATCGACAGCAGTGAACTGTCTCTCGTCAACCGGGAAGCCGGCCAGCACGCGGTGCGCGTCAGCAAGGAACTGTTTGAGCTGTTACAGCGCGCAAAACGTGTATCGGATCTAACCGGCGGGGCTTTTGACGTGACGTTCGCCAGCGTGGGTTTTCTCTATGACTATCGCAAAGGCATCCGTCCCGATGACACGCATCGCGCCCGGGCCACAGCCCTCATCAACTACCGGCAGTTACAGCTTGACAGCACTCGACAGACGGTGCGCTTTGGGCAGCCCGGTATGCGCATCGACCTTGGCGGTATTGCAAAAGGTTATGCTGTCGATCGTTGCGTGACACTGCTTGAGCAACTGGATATACACAATGCCCTGGTGCGCGCCGGCGGCGACAGTCGTGTAGCCGGCGAACGCTGGGGCCGCCCGTGGACGATTGGCATCCGCGCCCCGCGTGACCGCAAAGGCGTGGTGGCCATGATTCCACTGATCGACGTTGCCGTTTCCACTTCCGGCGACTACGAACGTTTCTTTGAGCAGTCTGGCGTGCGTTACCACCACATCATCAACCCGCGTACCGGCGACTCGGCGCGGGAACTGCAGAGCGTCACGATTATCGGCCCCGACGCCACCACAACCGACGCCCTGTCTACCAGCGTGTTCGTTCTCGGGCTGGATAAGGGCATGGCACTCATCGACCGCCTCCCCGGCATCGATGCCATCCTCGTCGATGGCCACGGTGTCCTGTACTACTCCAATGACCTGCAACCCGCCAAAAACCCGCGCACAGGCGTCAAGACGCCGTCGGCTACTGTCTCTCAATGAAGACAGAAAATTACCCGGAGTCACCACAAAGCCGGTTAATACTGCACCTGTCGCCCTGATGCGACAGAAATCATCATTGCACGCCCCGAACAGTGTAGACATCCCACATGGTACAAACCTTGCTTCTTCCACCGTAACAAGGGACTTGTATCGAACAAGTGTGTCGTAGCGCACGCCCGGTTTGTGAACCCGGTAGCAGAAACCCGTTGCTGAATAACGCGATACTCGCGTGCACGTGCGCGCATACCCGCAACGCCGCAGGAGGGCGTTATGAAAACACTGACAGCAGCAATCCTGGCCGGCCTGATCGCCTGGCCCGTCATGACGCTGGCCGAAAAACAGCCAACCGGCATGCAGGAAGAAGTACAGAATCTGAAAAAACAGGTTCTCGAACTCAACCGCGACCTGTTCCTGCTGGAGGAAGAGTTGCTGTTCCCCTCCAACACCCAGATCTCGGTCTTCCTGTCCATGGATGTCGGGACCTTTTTCCAGCTCGACTCCGTTAGCGTAAAACTGGATGGCAAGGAAGTCGCCAATTACCTGTATACCCCCCGTGAAATCGAGGCACTGGTACGCGGTGGCGTGCAACGCATTCATATCGGCAACATCAAGAATGGCGAACATGAACTGGTCGCTTTCTTCACCGGCAAGGGGCCGCACGGCCGCGATTACCGCCGCGGTTCCACGACCACCGTCAGGAAGGGACTGGGACCAAAGTATGTTGAGCTTCAGATCGTTGATGCAACGAACAATCAGCAGCCGGAATTCAACGTCAAGGAATGGTAATGCCTCGCCACATCCTGCGGCAGCTGCTGTTACTGTGTTCCAGCCTGCTGGCAACCGGCAGTTTCGCTGGCGCCGATAAGCCGCAGCATGTACAGGACCTCCACTATGGAGAGGTGCTGTTTCATTTCTATCAGGATGATTATTTCACCGCCATCTCACACCTGATGGCCGCCCAGGCACAGGAGCAGCTTCCCCATCACCGCGATGAAGCGGAGTTGTTGCTGGGTGGACTGCAACTCTCCTACGGTATGCTCGACGAGGCTGGAGAACGCTTCCGGACATTACTTGGCCCCGATACCAGCCTTGACCTGCGTAACCGCGCCTGGTTCTACCTCACCAGGATTTCCTACCAGCACGGCCTCTATGAAAAAGCGGCGGCGGCCTACAAACGCGTTGAAATCACCGGAAACAGGGCCATGCAGGCGGAACTTGCGGTACTGGCCGCCAACATCTACATGGCCATGGGGAAGGACAGCGTGGCCACGGAGATACTCAACAAGACACGGGCCCCGGAGGGCTGGAAAGAGTATCTCCAGATCAACAAGGGTATTGCACAACTCCGCGCCGGTGACATCAAGGCCGGCCAGGCAACGCTGGACAAGCTTGGCAGGGGAAAAACCCGTGACGAGGAGCTGCTCGCCCTGCGCGACAGGGCCAACCTGGCGCTGGGTTACCAGCTGTTGCGCGAAGGCGAACCAGGGCAGGCGCGTAAATACCTGAACCGGGTTCGACTGCGCGGGCCGTTCATGCAGGAAGCCTTGCTGGGTGCCGGCTGGGCCGATGCCGAGCGTGGTGATTACGAAGCGGCACTGGCGCCCTGGCTCAGGCTAAACCAGCTTGGCAGCAAACAGCCGGCCGCACTCGAGGTTCGCCTCGCGGTACCCTATTCCTTTGCACGCCTCGGTGACCGTGACCGTGCCATCTACTTTTATGAACAGGCCATCGACTATTACGATAGCGAGCAGGCAGACCTCGAAGCCGCCATTCAGGCAGCAGAGTCCGGCGCCCTGCTGGAACTGCTCGAGCAGGCCGACACCCATGAGTCCGGCGGCTGGCTGCACGACATACCCGCACTGAAAGACATCCCTTCCGGGCGTTACCTGGTTGATGTTCTCGCCACGCACGACTTCCAGGAAAACCTGAAAGACTACCGCGACCTGGGTTTTCTGCAGGAACTCCTGGCGCAGCGACTGACCAATATCGATTTATTGCACGGCATGGTTGACACCCGCCGCCTGGCGTACGAATTGCGCGCACCCGGCATCCGCAAACAACTGGACCTGAACGAAGCACAAGCATTACAGACACGCTGGCTGTCGCTCAATAGCGAACTTGAGGCGCAGAAACAGCGCAATGACCCACTGGGTCTGGCGACCGGCAAGGAACAGCAACAACTGGCCACACTGGATAAAGTGGAACGCATACTCGACAAGCTGCCTGAAGACGACAAACGCAAGGCATCCCTGCGCGACAAGGCACGCTGGTTGCGTGGTGTGCTGTACTGGCAGATCCAGTCTGATTACCCTGATCGCCTGTGGAAAGTCCGCAAGGAACTCAAACGTCTGGAGCAACCGGTTGCAGAACTGATGGCCGGACACCAGGCTATCGAGCAGGCACTGGAAAGCGTGCCGGACTCTTTCAACGGTTACGACCAGCGCATCGAAACCCTGCGCCAGCGCATCCTGTCACTGCTCCCCGCCATTCACGAAGCGCGAAATTCTGCCCGCCAGCAGATCTACCAACTTGCCATGCAGGAACTGGGTGCGCGCCGTGAACGTTTGATCAGTTACCGCGCCCAGGCGCGTTATGCCCTGGCACGCAACTATGACCAGCTCGCCAGACAAAACGAAACGGGAACTCAACCATGAGAGCCCGCCCGTCCCTGGTATTGATCGCGATACTGGCCAGTGGCTGCTCGTCCGTGCAACTGCCCGGCACTTATAATGAACCCACCATTGGTTCGCTGGAAACACCGGGCCTGCCGGAAACACCGCGAGTGCAAAACCGTGATCCGCGCAAATCAGCGATCCGGCACTACCAGGCCTTTCTCGACGAATCGTCCGAAACCGTTTTTGTGCCGGAAGCGATGCGCCGGCTTGCCGACCTGTATCTCGCTGAAGAACAGGATGCACTGGGAGACGGCCAGGCGGTGGCGGGCAGCACCTCGCGCGCCGCTCAACTCTATGCAGAATTGCTGAAACGTTACCCCGACCACGAACACAACGACACGGCACTCTACCAGCTGGCACGCGCCTACGAACAATCGGGTGAAGCAGAGCCTGCCATGCAGGCACTCAGCCGTTACGCAACGCAGTATTCCAGCGAAGACAAGTACGATGAAGCCCAGTTCAGACGCGGTGAATATCTTTTCGTTCGCCGTCAGTTCCGCGAAGCGGAAGCCGCCTACCAGGCCGTGCTCGATACCGGCAGTGAATCTGATTTCCACCAACAGGCGCTGTATAAACTCGGCTGGGCCCGCTTCAAACAGAATGACTATGAATCTGCGCTGCATGCCTACATCAACCTGCTGGACGAAATGCTCGGTGCACACGACAGCACGGAACTGCCGAAAGATCTGGCGCGTGCCGACCAGGAACGCCTCGATGACACCCTGCGGGCAATCAGCCTGAGTTTCTCCTATCTCGGCGACCATAAATCCATACAGCAGTATTTCTCACGCCGCGGTAATAAACCCTTCGAACCCCTGCTGTATGCACGCCTGGCGGGACTGCACCTTTCCAAAGAGCGCTTCACCGATGCGGCTGACACCTACCGCCTGTTTGCTGAAGCCCACCCGCAACACCGCGAGGCACCACTGTTCCAGTCGAGGGTCATCGATGTTTACAAGCAGGCCGGCTTCGGCGCCCGTGTGCTCGAAGAAAAACAGGCCTTTGTCGAACGTTACCAGCCTGCCGGCAAATACTGGCAGCAGCACAACCCGGAAGACTCACCCGAAGTCCTCAACCAGGTTCAACGCCACCTGCGTGATATTGCCGAGCATTACCACGCCCAGGCACAGCAACAGAAGAAACCCGCCGCCTACGCGGAAGCCAGCCGCTGGTACCGCCTGTTCCTGAGCGCATTCCCGACCAGCAAACAGGCGCCGTACATGAACTTCCTGTACGCAGAACTGCTGACCAGCGCCGGCTCGCACGGCGAGGCGGCGCTGCAGTACGAGCGTACCGCCTACCAGTACGGTGCACACGATAAAGCGGCGGAGTCCGGCTACGCGGCATTACTCGCCTATCGTAAACATGAACCCGCACTGAAAGGTAAAGCACGTGCCGACTGGCACCTGGCCGGCATCAACAGCGCACTGCGCTTCGCCAACGATTTCCCTGAACACAAACAGGCACTGCCGGTGCGCACACTGGCGGCCCAGCAGCTCTACGCATTACGTGACTACCAGCGCGCCATCGACGCCGCACTGCCTGTCACCACACATCCTGGTGCCACACCGGCACTGTCCCTGTCGGCCTGGACCGTCATCGCCCATGCCCGCTTTGACCAGAATGATTACCTGCAGGCCGAAGCCGCCTACCAGCAAGTTCTGGCACGCACCCCGCGTAAAGACAAAAAACGCCCGGCCCTCCAGGAAAAACTGGCCGCAAGTATTTATAAACAGGGTGAACAGGAACGCAGCGCAGGCAACCTGGCGGGTGCAACCGCTCACTTCCTGAGAATTGCCTCGGCTGTCCCGACCTCTCCAATCAACGTCACAGCCCAGTACGATGCCGCCGCGGCCTATATCGCACTCAAACAATGGCCACAAGCGATCCGCATTCTGGAACCCTGGCGAAAAGCCAACCCGCACCACAAGCTGCAGGCCGACGTGACCCGCAAGCTCGCCGTACTCTACCGTGAAAACGGTCAGCCGGTTCTTGCCGCAAACGAATTCGAGCGCATTGCCGGCAGCGAGAAAGACCCGGCACTGCGGCGCGAGGCCCGCCTGACAACAGCCAGCCTGTACCAGCAGGCCGGACGCAGCGACAAGGCCATCGAGGCTTACAAACGTTTCATCAAGGAATTCCCGCAGCCTGTTGAACCCGCCATGGAAGCGCAGTACCAGCTTGTCCTGCTGTATGACAAATCCGGCCAGCCCGGTAAAAAGCGTTACTGGCAAACACAACTGGTCAGGACAGATGACGCTGCCGGCAGGCAACGTTCTGACCGCACCCGCTACCTTGCCGCGAACGCACAACTTGCACTGGTTGCCGACGAATACGCCGCCTACCGAAAGGTTGCGCTGAAAGAGCCGCTAAAGAAGAGCCTGGCGAGAAAGAAAAAACACATGAAAGCCTCCATCAGGGGCTACACCGAGGCTGCCGGCTACAAGGTCGCCGCCGTCTCAACCGAGGCCACCTTCCGCATCGGCGAGATATACAAGGACTTTGGCGCCGCACTGATGGCATCGGAACGGCCGCGCAACCTGAACGAGGAAGAGCTGGAACAGTATGAACTGTTGCTCGAGGAACAGGCTTATCCCTTCGAGGAAAAATCCATCGAGGTTCACGAAACCAATGCCCAACGCACGGCCGACGGCCTGTATGACGAATGGATACGTAAAAGTCTGGTCGAGCTTGCCGAGCTGATGCCGGTCCGTTACGCCAAACAGGAACAGGGGGAAGATTTTGTTGCCGTCCTTCAATAAGACCCTGCTCGTTGCCACTGCAATCCTGCTTGCCGCAGGTTGCAGCAGTGTGCGCACGCCCGACACACCCACTAAGGACAACAAGGCGGTACAGGAACAAAAACTGCCTCGCGCCTATGACAATGCACTGGTATTGATGCAACGCGGTGATCACAAGGCGGCCATCCCGGTACTGAAAGCCTTCATTGCCAAGCAACCCGCACTGGCCGGCCCTTACCTGAATCTCGGTATTGCCTACCGCCTGACCGGACAGGATGACGCGGCCGCGGAGGCCCTCAACCAGGCACTGAAACTCAACCCGGAAAACCCGGCCGTGTGGCACCAGCTGGCCATCCTGTACCGCAACCAGGGCGACTTCAAAGCCGCGCTGGACGCCTACCGGAAAGCACTGGAACTGGACCAGGACTACGCCCTGGCACACCGCAATATCGGCATTCTGTACGACCTGTATCTGCAACAGCCGCTGCTGGCGCTACAGCACTACCGGAAATACCTGGCGCTCAAGGGCGAGGAAGACGTTACCGTTAACCGCTGGGTAGTGGATCTCGAACGCCGCAACGGCAATGCGCAGGCGAGGAAAATCCCGTGAAATATCTGAATATTTTCATATACCTGCTATGTATCTGCGTCACACCACCCGTGCTGGCGGAAGAAACGCTCGATCTCGACGGCATGTCGATCATTGGCAACCGGGAACTGCCCAAGGCGCTGTTTATCGTTCCCTGGAAAGACCCGGAGGCGGCACTGGCGCCCGATCGGCCTGTAAACAGCCTGGTAAACAACACACTACAACCGGTTGACCCGGATGTTTTCCGGCGCAAATTGCAATATTTCGACACAGTTCACAAAAACGGCTCAAGCAAAACCTCTGAATCCCCGTAACACAAGGGACTACATCAAGGAGTTCACCATGGATACCTACTCGACATTCGTACAATTTTTTCAGTCCGGCGGACTGTTCATGTACCCCATTGTGGTAGTACTGGCGCTCGGCGTGGCTATTGCCGCGGAACGTTACATCTACCTGACTGCCGCACGCGCCACCAATCAGCGTATCTGGAAGCAGGTGATGCCGATGCTGATGGAAGGCAACTACAGCCAGGCCATCGCCATTACCGAAAAATCCAAAGCCGCACTGGGCCGTATCCTGCGCTACGGACTGGACCGTACCGACAGCGACGCCCGCCGCGACGATGTCGAGGTCGCCATGGAAGAGGGCCTGATGGAAACCGTGCCGCGACTGGAAAAACGTACCCACTACCTGGCCACCTTCGCCAACATCGCCACCCTGCTCGGCCTGCTGGGCACCATCATGGGTCTGATCCAGGCCTTTACCGCTGTTGCCAATGCCAACCCGGCCGAGAAAGCTGACATGCTGTCTGCCAGTATTTCGGTGGCCATGAACACCACGGCATTCGGCCTGATGGCGGCCATCCCGCTGCTGTTGATCTACACGGTGCTGCAAACCAAGACCACCGAACTGGTCGACAGCCTGGAAATGGCATCGGTCAAATTCCTGAATATCCTCACCGAACGTAACCGGGCGTCGGCCGGATGAAACGTCGCTGGCGCAAGAAGCTGGCGAGTGAGCCGGCCGAGGTCAACATAACGGCCTTTATGAACCTGATGGTCATACTGGTGCCGTTCCTGCTGATCACGGCAGTGTTCTCCCGCATTACCATCCTGGAGCTTAACCTGCCCACTGAAGCCTCCGCTTCGAAGGCCGCGGACAGGAATGAAAAGGAACAACTCCAGCTGGAAGTCATCGTCCGTCGCAATGTCGTGGAAATCGGTGACCGTAAACGCGGCCTGCTGAAATCCATCGCCGTGACCGGGGACGGAAGCCACCTGCAACAGGTATCCAACATGCTGCAACAAATCAAGGCGCGCTTCCCTGATAAAAAGGACATCACCCTGCTGCTGGAAACGGACACGTCCTATGATCGCCTGGTGGAAATGATGGACACCCTGCGCGTCGCGCGTGTCGAGCGTGACGGTGAAGCCATCATGGCCGAACTGTTCCCCGCCATTTCCATTGGTGATGCACCGGCGGGCAAGCTGCGTACCGCAAAAAGGAACACAAAATGAAAATGTCGCGTCGCGCAAAGCGCATGGAGCGCCACCACAAGCGCAGCAAGGGTACACCGGGTTTCAACCTGGTCTCCCTGATGGACATCTTTACCATTCTTGTTTTCTTCCTGTTGGTGAACTCGGGAGAAGGCGAGGTGTTGCCCAGCGCGAAAGATGTTGCCTTGCCTGAATCGATTTCCGAACAGAAGCCCCGTCAGAATATTGTGGTTATGGTCACTGACAAGGAAATCCTGGTGCAGGGCAACCGCATACTGCGCGTCAGCAATATTCCCGATAACGGGAAACTGACGATCGAACCGCTCAAGTATGCACTGGAAGCCCAGAACAAGCGTCGCTTCATCAATACAAGCAGCAGCAAGACCGTGGCGCCTGAAGTCACGATTATGGGCAGCAAGGAAATCCCCTACCAGCTGCTCAAGAAAGTCATGGCAACCTGCACGGAAGCAGGTTTCGGCAAGATTTCACTCGCCGTACTTCAGAAACCGGCACAGGAAAGCTAGGAAACGACATGGTCTATTCGCATTCGCTCTCACTGCCCTGGTCGATATCGGCGGACGACGAACGTCGTTTCCGCAAGATTCTTACCATCACCCTGGTACTGACCGTTGCACTGGCTATTGCCATCCCTTACCTGCCGGTATTCAATAAACCGGCAGACGAGGAGATAGAACTGCCTCCCCGGGTTGCCAGGCTGATTTTCGAGAAACAGGTGGAACCGAAGCCGGTGCCAAAACCAAAGCCCAGGGTGGTTAAAAAGAAACCCGAGCCGGTTAAAAAGAAAATCACACCGAAGAAAAAGCCACCAACCAAAGTGGTGAAAAAGGTTCAACCGAAAAAACCCAAAGTCGATGCGCTGGAGCAGGCACGCAAAAAAGCATCCAGTGCCGGGCTGCTGGCCCTGCAGGACTCGCTGTCTGACCTGCGTGATCAGTCGGTGGACGAACTGCGGGGCGCACGACGTGTGAGCAACACGGCGACAACAGCACGCAAAACAACACGTTCGCTGATCACCTCGAAGGTCGGCAGCGCCAGCCAGGGCATCAACACCTCCAGGCTCAGCCGCGATACCGGGTCGACAAAGCTGGCTGCACGCACGGCCACCGAGGTAAAAAGCTCAATCGCCAGGGCCTCGATCAACAACCGGATAAAACGTGACAGCCGCACTGCGTCGCGCAGTTATGAAGACATCCAGATCGTGTTTGACCGCAACAAGGGGGCAATTTACAGCCTGTACAACCGCGCCCTGCGCAAGGACCCCGGCCTGCAGGGTAAAATGGTCATCAGCCTGACGATATCGCCCTCGGGGAAAATCACCCGCATCAAGCTGGTTTCCAGCGAACTGGGTGACAAGGCACTGGAACAGAAACTGTTACGGCGCATCAAGATGTTTAATTTCGGCGCCAAACAGGTCGGCGATGTCACCGTCACCTATCCAATAGATTTCCTGCCGGCCTGATCAGCCGGCAGTGCTACCTGACCCGGCGCCGGCAAGATAAGCCAGCACAATACCGGAGAATACCGCTGCACCGAACCAGTGATTATTGAGGAACGCCCTGAAGCAGGCCACCGGTTCACGGTCACGAATCAGGTACTGCTGGTACAGGGCAAGCCCGGCCGCCAGCGCCAGGCCAAAATAATAATAGCCGCCCAGCGACGCGGCCTGACCGGCCAGCGCCAGCGCACCCAGCGCCAGCAACTGCAACACACCGATCACCAGTCGATCAGAGTCACCGAACAGAATTGCCGTTGATTTCACACCTATCTTCAGGTCATCTTCCCGGTCGACCATGCCATACATCGTGTCATAGGCCGTTGTCCACAATACCGTTGCCACAAACAACAACCAGGCAACGCGCGGCACGTCCCCGCTCTGGGCGGCAAACGCCATGGGGACGGCCCAGCCGAAGGCCGCGCCGAGCACTACCTGTGGCAGGTGCGTATAACGCTTCATAAAGGGATACAGGGCCGCCAGCACGACAGCCACGAATGACAGATAGATCGTGAGTGTATTCATCAACAGCACCAGCATAAAAGCCAGTACACACAAAGCAGCGAATAACATCAGTGCCTCACGCGGCGAAACTTCACCGCTGGCAATCGGCCGACTGCGGGTTCTCGCAACATGCGGGTCTATGTGCCGGTCAGCGTAATCATTGATGACACAGCCCGCCGAACGCATCAGCACCACGCCCACCACGAAAACAACCAGTACCAGCAGATCGGGTTTGCCCTCACCGGCAATCCATAAGGCCCACAGCGTCGGCCATAGCAGCAGGTAAATACCAATCGGCTTGTCGAGTCGCATGAGGCGGGCATAGCGTGCCATGCGCTCCCTGATTTTCCCGCTATCCACTGATCCCCCACCCTGACACGATCCGTAAAATGTGGTGATTATCGCACACTTGAGCGGACAGCAACGGCACCAGCAGCTGATGGAACAAGCTGCGATGCAACTCACATATCCAGTCCGCTTCACTGTGACCCGTATCGCGGAATCCATACCTTCAGCGGCGCACACTGGTTGCCTGTAACCCGGAGACAGGGGATCGTCATGTCATACCAAGCCCTCAACCAGACGCGCACCCAGTGGCTGCAGCCTGTCGGCACTCGCCTGAAGCGCAGCATCGACCGCAAGCCGACGCTGCGACTCGCCGTGCTTGGACTGCTCAATGGCATAACCAGCCTGCTACTGTTATCGCCCGCTATCACGCTGGTCAGTGCATCGCTGACCGCCATCTGGATGTACGGTCATATTCACGGACCACTCGACTGGTTCGTTACCGAAGTCCTTTGCGCGCTGGCGCTGGTGGCCGGCTGGGTAACCCTGCAACAATACCTGACACACCCACGGCAAGCCGAGGGTGTCAGCCTGGACGAAAAACAATCAGCGGAACTCTTCTCCATGCTGGAACGCCGCCTGGCCCATTTCCACGTCGCCCCGCTACAGCGGGTTTTACTAACGGAAGATGCAAAACTTGCCATCCACCAGATACCGCGTCATGCATTTCCTTTTGCGCACAAAACCGTTCTTGCGATCGGCGCACCACTGCTGTTTTTCCTGTCACGCGACCTGTTCCGACTGGCACTGGCCGGCGCCGTCGCTGCACAGGCACGCAAACAGCATGGCCTGCAGGGCTGGATCGCACGCCGCAGCGAAGACTGGCCACAGATAATTGATGCGCTACAACTTCGCCCCGGTCTTGCAACGCGTCTGTTGCTTCCGGCGCTACAACGACTGAACACATGGAACACAATTCTCGGCCATGAACTGCGCGCCGAGCTTCAGCAGGACGCCGGCCGCTGGGTCGCCGATCACGTCGATGAACAGCAGGCTGAACAACTGCTTGCCAGCCAGGTACTGGCAGACCTCTATCTGCACCGCCAGTACTGGCCAATGATCATGAAAGCCGCAGACCGCTGCCCTGCACCGGTGGTCAAGCCGTTCAGCCACTTTGAACTGCTGCTGGGTAAAACACTCAACAGGGACAACGCCAATCGCTGGCTGCTACAGGCGCAAACCAGCAGCAACCGCAACAGTGCGCTGCGTGACCTGCTGGCCGGACTGGGACTGGAGCGTCTCGCCTGGTCGGGACTGCCGGAGCAACCGGCCGCAGAGCACCTGCTGTCCGGAGACCTGCTTAAAGCCCTGGACCGGTTGTGGCAATCCGGCATCCAGCCCGAGTGGGATGAACGCCACGCAAGATTCCAGCACGAGCTGAAACGCTTCACGCAACTGCAACAACAACACGCCGCGCAGCCGTTGCACGGTGAACCCGCCATGCGCTACATACAACTGGCCGAGCGACTGGTTGGCCAGCACGAACTTGCTGTGATCTGCCAGTCAGTGTGTGACACGAACCGTCACGATGCGGCGTTGAATTTTGCCTGTGGACGCCAGCTGGTCGAGGCGGGGCATGCCCGGGAAGGTTTTGAAGCCCTGCAACGCGCGGCCGAACTGGACAACTCACTGGCACATCGTGCGCACGCAATCATCAACGAGCACAACAGCGCCTGGCTCAATGAAGTTGCCGGCGAAAACAAGGCCAGCGCCTGAACAGTGTCAGCTCATGCCTGCGCATAGCGCGTGGCATGCCCCAGCCAGCGACGAATAACCGGTGCAACATGATCCGGTGCATGCTGTAACAGCCAGCCGGCCGCCTGCTCCACTGCCGGCACCAGTGCCTGGTCACGCAGCAGGTCGGCAATGCGGAACTGCACCATGCCGGTCTGGCGCGTCCCCAGTACTTCGCCCGGACCGCGCAGCTCCAGGTCACGGCGTGCAATCTCGAAGCCGTCACTGGTTTCACGCAATACGGCCAGCCGCTGGCGTGCCATCTGTGACAGCGGCCCCCTGTATAACAGCACGCAACTGCTCTTTTCACTGCCGCGTCCAACCCGGCCACGCAACTGGTGCAGTTGCGCCAGGCCCAGCCGTTCGGCGTTCTCTATTATCATCAGCGACGCATTGGGCACATCGACACCGACTTCAATGACCGTGGTTGCGACCAGCAGATCGACCTTGCCCTGCTTGAAGGCTTCCATCCGTTGCGCCTTCACGGTGTCTTTAAGACGACCGTGCACCAGCTCCACTGTCAGTTCCGGCAAGGCTTCCGCCAACTCTGCCGCCGTGTCTTCCGCAGCCTGGCACTGCAACGATTCCGATTCCTCGATCAGCGTGCACACCCAGTACGCCTGGCGACCGCCGCGACAGGCTTCGCGCACACGCTGGACAACTTCAGCACGGCGACTCTCTGCCAATGCCACGGTCTGCACTGGCGTACGCCCCGGCGGCAACTCATCGATAACCGAACTGTCGAGGTCGGCATACAGGGCCATGGCCAGTGTGCGCGGTATCGGCGTGGCCGTCATAATCAGCTGGTGTGGCAGCAACCCGCCTTCGCGACCCTTGTTGCGCAAGGCAAGGCGCTGGTGCACGCCAAAGCGGTGCTGTTCATCGATGATCACCAGCCCCAGCCGCTCAAATACCACATCGTCCTGAAACAGGGCATGGGTGCCGATGAGCAACTGCACATCGCCGGATTGCATGGCCTCGACCAGTTCGCGGCGTGCCTTTCCCTTGATACGCCCCGATAACCAGCCGACACGAATACCCAGCCCCTCGAACCAGCGCTGGAAACTGGCGAAATGCTGTTCCGCAAGCAGTTCGGTCGGCGCCATGACAGCGACCTGGTGCTGACTGGCCAGCGCGCGCACGGCAGCCGCCGCCGCAACCACCGTTTTTCCACAACCGACATCCCCCTGCACCAGCCGCATCATCGGGTGAGGCTGCGCAAGATCATCCAGGACATCCTTCACTACCCGCTGTTGTGCGCCAGTCAGGGTAAAGGGCAACTGCTGGTAGAACTGTTGCAGCAAGCCATCCCCTTCACCCAGCGCCGGCGCTCGCAGGCGGGTTGCGCGCTGACGTACGGCGCGCAGACTCAGGTGATGCGCCAGCATTTCCTCGAACGCCAGGCGTTGCTGGCCGGGATGGACACCGGCTTCCAGCGCTGCAAGGTCGGCGCCCACCGGTGGCCGATGCACATAACGCAGTGCCGCCTGTAAATCCGACAACCCCGCTGACTCGCGCAAGGGTCCGGGCAACCACTCGGGCAAATTGTTCTCGTTGAGTAATGCCAGCGCCTGTTCACTGAGTTTGCGCAGGGTCAACTGGTGGATACCATCTCCGGTCGGGTACACCGGCGTCAAACGCGCTTCGGTCGGCAGCTCTTCATCTTCGCCGAGGCGCTGGTACTCCGGGTGCACCATTTCCAGCGAAGCCGGGCCACGCCGTGCTTCACCGTACAGGCGCAGGCGTGTGCCACGCTCGAAACCGGCCTGCTGTAATTTGCTGAAATGGAAAAAACGTAACATCAGCGAACCGGTGCCGTCACTGACACGCACCAGCAAACTGCGACGGCGGCCAAATTTGATTTCGGCAAGGTCAACCGTGACCTCGACCACGGCATGATCGCCGGGGCGAAGACTGCCGAGCGGCACAACACGGGTTCGGTCCTGGTAACGGCGCGGCAGATGAAATAACACGTCCTGAACCGTTTCGATACCGAACGCCGCCAGCTTTTGCGCTGTCCTGGGACCAACGCCACGCAGGGCGGCGACGGGTGTTTCGTCGAGCATGGCCTCCTGCCTTGCCCGCAATTCAGCCATTCAGTACCAGTACGGCATCCATCTCCACCGCAGCGTCCTTTGGCAACGATGCCACACCAACCGCGGCACGCGCCGGGTAGGGTTCCTGGAAGTAATCGGCCATCACCTGGTTTACCAGCGGGAAATGACCAAGATCGGTAAGAAAGATATTCAACTTTGCGATATCCGCCAGGCTGCCGCCCGCAGCTGCCGCCACCGCCGACAGGTTATCGAACACGCGGCGAATCTGCGCTTCCATGTTGCCCTCCACCATCTCCATGGTTTCCGGCACCAGCGGTATCTGCCCGGCCAGGTATACCGTATTGTCACACTGCACGGCCTGTGAATAGGTTCCGATCGCCTGCGGCGCCTTGTCGGTATGAATCACCTTGCGTTGCATACTGTCTCCTCAGTGTTTGGTGCGGGTGATGCGCATGACGGCCGGCAACTTGCGGATGCCGCGCATCACGCGCGCCAGGTGCTGACGGTCACGTACTGTCAGGGTAAAGTTAAGCGCCGTATCAAGGCCGTCACGCTCTTCGATAGATATATTTTCAATGTTCGATTCAAGCTCGGAAATCTCGGCGGCAATGGTCGCCAGCACGCCCTTCTGGTTGGTGACATCGACACGAATCTCTGCGGCAAATTCACCCTCAATGTCCGGTTGCCACTGCACGTCGATCCATTTATCGGGCCGGCTGCGGTAATCCACCAGGTTTTTGCAGGTCTCGGTATGGATCACCAGCCCGCGCCCGGTGCTGATGAAGCCGATGATGTTGTCACCGGGAATCGGCCGGCAACAACGCGCGAAGTGCACCACCATGCCCTCGGTGCCGCGAATTGCCAGCGGCTGATTGTGACTGTCATCCTGCACCTGCGCATCGCTACCTCCTTCACTCGGCAGCAGGCGGCGCGCCACCAGCACCGCGGCGCGATTACCCAGACCAATGTCGGCGCACAGGGCCTCGCAGGAATCAAAACCAGACTCCTCGACAAGCTGTTGCAGATCACTTTCCGATATGTCCTGCAGGGCGCTGCCCAGCCCCTGCAGCGCCTTGTCGAGCATGCGCTGGCCCAGATCGGCCGCCTCGTCATTTTGCAGATTCTTCAGGTAATGGCGAATGTTGGAACGCGCCTTGGCGGTTGCCACGAAATTCAGCCAGGCCGGGTTGGGGTGTGCACCGGCGGCCGTGATCACTTCGACCGTCTGTCCATTCAGCAACGGCGTGCGCAACGGTGCAAGCCGGCGGTCGATCTTGGCGGCGATACAGGTATTGCCAACATCGGTATGCACCGCATAGGCAAAATCCACTGCGGTGGCACCACGCTTTAAATTGAGAATATCACCGGCCGGCGTGAACACATAAACCTCGTCAGGAAACAGGTCGATCTTGACGTTCTCAAGGAACTCCAGCGAGTTACCGGCATTGCGTTGCATTTCCAGCAATTCACGCAGCCATTCGCGGGCGCGCGTCTGCGCATTGTTGGCACTGCCGGTGTTTTCACTGCTCTTGTACAGCCAGTGCGCCGCAATACCCGATTCCGCCACGCGCTCCATATCCTCGGTACGGATCTGCACCTCGACCGGTACACCATAAGGGCCGAACAGCACCGTGTGCAGGGACTGGTAACCGTTGGCCTTGGGAATGGCAATGTAATCCTTGAACTTGCCGGGCACCGGTTTGTACAGGTTGTGCATCATGCCCAGCACGCGGTAACAGGTATCCACGTTATCGACAATGATGCGGAACGCGTACACGTCGAACACTTCATTGAATGAACCCGCGCGATCACGGATTTTTTTGTACAGGCTGTAAATATGTTTTTCGCGGCTCTGCAGGCGGCACTGGATGTTTTCCTCGCCAAGCCGCTGCTGAATGGCAGACTCGATCTTGTTGAGAATTTCCTTACGGTTGCCACGCGCCTTTTTAACAACTTCGGACAGCACGCGGTAGCGCATCGGGTACAGTGCCGCCATCCCCAGCTCTTCCAGTTCCAGGCGGATCTGGTTCATGCCCAGGCGGTTGGCGATGGGGGCATAGATCTCCAGCGTTTCACGCGCAATGCGACGACGCTTGTCGGCGCGCATCACGCCCAGTGTGCGCATGTTATGCAGACGGTCAGCCAGCTTGACCAGGATCACACGGATATCGCGCACCATGGCCAGCATCATCTTGCGGAAATTCTCTGCCTGCGCCTCGGCCTGGCTTTCGAACTTGATCTGGGTAAGTTTACTGACACCGTCGACCAGTTCAGCGACTTCCTCACCGAATTCCTTTTCGATCCGCGCCTTGTCTACACCGGTATCTTCGATGACATCGTGCAGGATCGCAGCGATGATGCTCTGCGGATCCATGTGCATCTCGGCGAGAATGCGCGCCACCGCCACCGGGTGGTAGATGTAGGGTTCACCGGACTTGCGATGCTGGCCTTCGTGCGCCTCGGCGCTGAGCAGATAGGCGCGGTAAACCTCGCTGACCTGCTCCCTGTCGAGGTAGGTCTCAAGCAGATCGCACAGGTCACTGATCAGGAAGCGCTGCGTATCAGGTAGCGGTTTTGTCAGCGGGGTCGGCATGTATCGTCGGTCATTTTCCGGTTGCAATATCGCTTCAGGATCATAGGCGAAATACCCCGTGCCTGCACGACGCTGGACACAAAAAAGCCGCAGCAGGAAACCCGTTGCGGCTTTTTTCGTTGTATACCCGGTATGTTACAGCGGATCAGCTGCCCGGTGTTTCTGCCGGTCTGGCGCTGGCAATGTTCCCGGACTGCTCATCCACCGCGGTCAGGGCTTCGCCCATTTCCACTTCGGCGGCTTCGGTATCCTCGGGTTTTTCGTCGAGAATGGCCGGCGTAATGTAGTTTTCGGCAATTTCGCGCAACGCAACCACGGTGGGCTTGTCGTTTTCCCACTCCACGAACGGCTCTGCGCCCTTGGCCAGCTGACGGGCGCGCTTGGTCGCCACCAGAACCAGCTGAAAACGGTTATCAACCTTGTCGAGACAATCTTCTACAGTAACTCGTGCCATGCTGTTTTCGCCAGATATTCGGTAAAGGAACGCGTAAGTGTACGCGAATCAGCCATTTGATTCCAGCAGGCCGGCCAGTGCATCGGCGTGCCGCCGAACCTGCGCTTCCAGCCTCAAACGATGGCTGATGAACAGCGCCCGCAACTCGTCAACTGCCACCTCAAAATCATCATTGAATATGAGGTATTGGTACTCGTCATAGTGCGACATTTCGCTGATCGCATCGCGCATGCGCCGTTCGATGATTTCTTCACTGTCCTGGCCGCGACCCGTGAGCCGCTCACGCAGCGCTGCCGCACTGGGCGGCAGAATGAATATCTTGACCGCCTCCGGCATGGCACTGGCAACCTGGCGCGCACCCTGCCAGTCGATCTCCAGGATCACATCGCGCCCCGCTTCGAGTTCCGCCTCTACCGTGGCGCGGCGGGTGCCGTAGAAATTGTCGAACACCTGTGCGTATTCGAGAAACTCACCGGCTTCCACCAGCCGCTCGAACTCGGCCTTGTCGGTAAAGTGGTAGTCCACCCCGTCCTGCTCGCCCGGGCGCGGCGCGCGGGTGGTGTTGGATACCGACACCACCACCTCCGGCAGGCGCTGCAACAGCGCCTTGACCATACTGGTCTTGCCGGCGCCGGAAGGGGCGGAAATGATGTAAAGCGTACCTTGTGACATATCTGAATTTGCCTTGTATCTGAATATTTGTTTCCCGTCATTCTGGCGCATGCCAGAATCCATTGGTTTCAAGGGACTGGATACCGGCCTGCGCCGGTATGACGGTTTATTTCCGCTATGGCAGTTTATTCTACGTTCTGCACCTGTTCGCGCATCTGCTCGATGAGTACTTTCAGTTCCACAGCCACCGCCGTGGTATCACCGTCAGCGGATTTCGAGCCCAGCGTATTCGCCTCGCGGTTGAATTCCTGCATGAGGAAATCCAGCCGGCGGCCAACCGGTTCATCGCGCTCCAGCACACGGCGGGTTTCCGCAACATGGCCTGTGAGACGGTCGAGTTCTTCATCGACATCCATCTTTTGCGCCAGCATCACCAGTTCCTGTTCGATGCGGTCGTTGTCGACTTTTACCTGCAATTCTTCCAGCCGCGCCAGCAGTTTTTCACGCAGCCGGTCGCGCACTTCGGGCAGTCGCTGACGCGCCTTTTCCACCTGTTCCTCGATGCCATCGAGACGCGTCAGCAACAACTGGCGGATCTGCTCCCCCTCACGTTCGCGGGTGGCGATCAGCTGGTCGAGCGCCTCGTCGAGCAGTTGCAGGGCTTTTTCCTGCACCGGTTTCCGGTCCGGCTCGGCCTCCTGCACCACACCGGGCCAGCGCAACAAATCCATAACGCCCGGCGAAGTTGCCTCGGAGGAACGGATCTCCACCTCGCGGCAGGCCTTCAGAACGGCCATCAGCCGTTCCTCGTCAACCTCGATATTCGCCGCCGCCTGGCTCGTCAGGCGCAGGCGCAATACACATTCCACCTTGCCGCGCCCCAGCCGGGCACTGACCCGTTCGCGCACGTTGGGTTCCAGCGCACGCAGTTCCTCGGGCAAGCGGGCGAAGGTTTCCAGATAGCGGTGATTTACCGAACGCAGCTCCCAGGCCAGCTCCGCACCCTCCACCTCACCATCCACCCGGGCAAACGCCGTCATACTGCGGATCATCTCAAGTCACTCCCTTTTCCTGCCGCTATACTTGTCTCGCAACAAGCTGTTTTCGTGGGTAATTCCACACCACTACCGAACCTGCACCGCGCACAGTCTAGAGGATCATGCGTAAAAAGCTAGACAGCCTCAAACCGGGTACCTGCCTCGACGGCTACAAACTGGAAAAACCGCTCGGTGGCGGCGGCTTCAGTGTGGTCTATCTTGCCCGCAATCTGCGCAACAACAGGCGCGTGGTCATCAAGGAATACATCCCCAACAAGCTGGCCCGGCGCGACCGCGACGGCCAGGTACAGGCCCGCGATGCCAGCACCGAAGCGCGTTTTGTGCGCGGCCGCAAACTGTTTTTCCAGGAAGCCAGCACCCTCGCCACCCTGAAACACCCGAATATCGTCAACGTTTTCAGCTTCTTCCAGGCCAATGGCACGGTGTACATGGTGATGGAGCACCAGTCGGGCGAAAACCTGCAGCACTACCTGCAGTCGCGCCGCGGCAAAAGCCTCAGCGAGCGTTTCCTGCGCACGGTATTTCCGCCGCTGCTCGACGGGCTGGAAATGATCCACAACAACGACCTGCTGCATCTCGATATCAAGCCCGGCAATATTCACATCTGTCGTGGCGGCCAGCCGCTGCTGCTGGACTTCGGCGCGGTACACGGTTTCCCGCAGAGCCGCCAGGAGCAGCCGGGGCAGGTCATCAGTCCGGGCTTTTCGCCGACCGAGCAGTACGAAAGCCGGGGCTATGTCGGCCCCTGGACCGACCTCTATGCGCTGGGCGCAACCATGCGCGCCTGCATCGAAGGCCGTGCGCCGCTGGATGCCAAACGCCGCCGCGAACGCGACACCCTGAAACCCGCCCAGCTCGCGTTCCGGGGACGCTATGCCGACAACCTGCTGCGCGCCATTGACTGGGCAATGGAAATGGACCCCACGCTGCGTCCGCAAAGCATTGCGGCATTTCGTGCGGCGCTGACGGCCGACACCACGCCGGAACCCGCGCTGTCCGCCATCGGCCGACTGGCCAACGCGCTGCTGGGCAGGTCATCCTCATGAAAACGCTCACTGCCACCGCCAGCCGGCTGGGTAACCGCGCCAGCAACCAGGATCGCTGCCTGGTGGAAAAGAAACCGGGGCATGTGCTGCTGGTGGTGGCGGATGGCATGGGTGGACATGCGCGTGGCGACCTCGCTGCACAAGTGGCGGTCGACAGCCTGGCGCGCAGCTTCCAGCGCGAACGCCTGCCCCTTGCCGAACCGCGGACCTTTCTGGAGCAGGCCCTGCACACCGCACACCTCGACGTGGTCGATGCCGGCCGCAGCCACAACCCGCCCATTACGCCACGAACCACCTGTGTCGTCTGCCTGGTGCAGAACGACACGGCCTGGTGGGCGCACGTTGGTGACAGCCGCCTCTATCTACTGCGCGATGGCGCCGTGCTCCGGCGCACACGCGACCACACACCGGTCGAGGAACTGCTGCAAAGCGGCCTGGTCAGTGAAGAAGAACTGCGCCACCACCCGTTGCGCAACAGTGTCAGCCGTTGCCTTGGCGGCGCCCCGCGTTTTCCGGAAATCAGCTTTGACCAGGAAACCCTGAGTCCCGAAGACACTCTCCTGCTGTGCTCCGACGGCCTGTGGTCCGCCGTTCCCGAGCCGGAACTGGTGAACGGGTCATGTTCCAGCGACCTGGAACAGGGCCTCGGCCTGCTCGCCGATGAAGCGGAAGCGGCCAGTTACCCGAACAGCGACAATATCAGTGGCGTAATGTTGCGCTGGCTGGCGCCAGATACCACGCAGGCCGCAATCGGCCAGCCCCGTACAGAACCCGAAACTGCCACAGCGGAATCGACAAGTGAAAAAGACCCGCTCGAACAGGCCATCGAGGATATCCACCGCGCCATGCTGGAATATGCCTCGGAAATGAAGAAGTAGCGGAAACTCCCCGGCCCGCGCCACCCAAAACCCTCGCGCTCGGCTATAATGCCGCCAGTTTTTTATCCCGAGGAATCTCCATGCGCCCCAGCAACCGCCAGCCGGACGAAATGCGTCCCGTCGCCATCCGTCGTAACTACACCATGCACGCCGAAGGTTCGGTGCTGATCGAGTTCGGCAACACCAAAGTCCTGTGCAACGCCAGCATCGAGGACCGGGTGCCCGGTTTCCTGCGCGGCAAGGGCCAGGGCTGGGTCACGGCGGAGTATGGCATGCTGCCGCGCTCCACCACGCAACGCATGGGCCGCGAGGCGGCACGCGGCAAGCAGGGCGGGCGCACCATGGAAATCCAGCGCCTGATCGGCCGCTCGCTGCGCGCCGTGATGGACATGAAAAAACTCGGTGAGCGCACCGTTACGATTGATTGCGATGTCATCCAGGCCGATGGCGGCACCCGCACCGCCAGCATCACTGGCGGCTTTGTGGCGCTGGCGGACGCCATCAACAAACTGCTCGAAAACGGCATGCTGGAAGAAAACCCCTTGTGCGGTGCGGTCGCCTCGGTTTCCGTGGGTATATATAAGGGTACACCGGTGCTCGATCTCGATTACCCGGAAGACGCCAATGCCGAAACCGACATGAACGTCGTAATGACCGACGCCGGCAAATTTATCGAAGTACAGGGCACCGCTGAAGGCCACCCCTTCAGCGAAGAGGAAATGAACCAGATGCTGGCGCTGGCAAAAAAAGGCATTGACGAATTGATCAACGCCCAGCAAACCGCACTGAAAGGCTGAACCATGCGCCACAAAATCGTTCTCGCCAGCAGCAATGCCGGCAAGGTACGCGAGTTCAACGAACTGCTTGCCGACAGTGATATCGAAGTCGTGCCACAGTCGGTATATGGCGTGCCCGATATTGAGGAAACCGGCCTGACCTTTGTAGAAAACGCCATCCTCAAGGCGCGCAACGCCGCACAGCACACCGACCTGCCGGCCATTGCCGACGATTCCGGCCTGGAAGTCGATGCACTCGATGGCGCACCCGGCATCTACTCCGCACGCTATGCCGGTGCCGGCGCCAGCGACCAGGATAATCTGCTGAAGCTGCTCGATGCCCTGAAAAACACACCGGACAACGAACGCGGCGCACGCTTCCAGTGCCTGATGGTGCACATGCGCCACGCGGCCGACCCGACGCCGCGCATCGTACAAGGCACCTGGGAAGGTTCCATCCTGCATACATCACGCGGTGACAACGGCTTTGGCTACGACCCGGTATTCTACGTCCCGGAACAGAACTGCAGTTCGGCAGAACTGGCGCCCGACGTCAAAAACCGGCTCAGCCACCGCGGCCAGGCACTGCGCCGGTTAATCGCCCTGTTGCGTGATGCCTGAAATCCCCGGCAATTCGCCATGACAAATCCGTTCCGGTTCACCGCAACGCCGCCGCTTTCGCTCTACGTCCACTTTCCCTGGTGCGTGCGCAAGTGCCCTTACTGTGACTTCAACTCGCATGCGGTGAAAGACGACCTGCCGGAAACTGCCTATATCGATGCCCTGCTCAAGGATCTCGAACAGGAACTTCCCCCGGTATGGGGCCGTACCGTACAGAGTGTCTTTATGGGCGGTGGTACACCCAGCCTGTTTTCACCCGCCGCCATGGACCGGCTACTGGCCGGTATACGTGCACGCCTGCCGCTGAAGCCGGGGGCTGAAATCACCCTGGAAGCCAACCCTGGCACAGTTGAACAATCACGCTTTGAGGGTTACCGCGAAGCCGGCATCAACCGCCTGTCCATCGGCGTGCAGAGCCTCAACCCGGCGCACCTCGACGCACTGGGGCGGATACACACGGCCGAAGAGGCACGACACGCTATCGAAGCCGCACGCCGGTCCGGGTTCGACAGCATCAACCTTGACCTGATGTTCGGATTACCGCAACAAACCGTCGAACAGGCACTGGATGACCTGGACGCACTGATCGCCCTGCAACCCGACCATATATCCTGGTACCAGCTCACACTGGAACCCAACACGCTTTTCTATCAACAACGGCCAACACTGCCCGATGACGATACCCGCTGGGCCATGCAGGAACAGGGTCAGGCAAGGCTTGCAGACGCGGGCTACACACAGTACGAAGTATCTGCCTACGCCCGCCAGGGACACACATGCCGTCACAACCTGAACTACTGGCAGTTTGGTGACTACCTCGGTATCGGTGCCGGCGCCCACGGCAAGACCAGTGACGCCGCACGCAACGCCATCACCCGTCGCTGGAAAAAACGCCACCCGAAAGACTATCTTGCCGCGGCACAGGACAACCATTGCCTCGACGGACAGCGCGACCTGGAGCCCGCCGAAGCGGTCTTTGAATTCGCCCTCAACCGCCTGCGCCTGAAACAGACTTTCACGCTGGCCGAATTCGAGGCCGCGAGTGGACTGCCCGCCTCCGCCATACAACCCCTGATCAGCCATGCCTGTGAAGACGGATTACTGGACTTCGACGGCAAACAGGTGAAACATACCCAGACAGGGTGGCGATTCCTCGACAACCTTGTCGAACAATTCCTGCCCGGGGAGATTGATCATGCTGGAGACGGCTCGCATTGAATGCCCCTACTGCGGCGAAGCCTTTGACATCGAAGTCGACTGCAGTGCCGGTGGTCAGCAATACACCGAAGACTGCACGGTCTGCTGCCAGCCGATTCTCGTGACCAGCGATTGCGGCAGCGATGGCACCTTGCTCGGCATAACCGCCACGCGGGAAAACGACTGAGTGGGTTACAGTGGATTTCTTATCGCGCGTATTTCATCGCGATAGCGGTAAAAAAACACCGTAACCGCAAACAGCGCGCCGAGCGCATCGGCCAGTATATCTTTCTGCGCATCCCAGACATCGCCCTGCGAACCCAGCACTGCCAAGCCCGCACTCGAATCTGCGGAAACGGCATACCACCACTCAAAAATCTCATAGCCGCCAGCCACGGTTCATCGATACCAAGAATCATCAGCAGGGTGAGCATGGAGACGGCCTGAAAGGAGTGGCCCATAATATATTCTGCTTTGGTATTGGATTCCGATTCCTGGTGAAGCAGCTTAACGGCCGGCATTTTCTTGCCTTGTTTTGCCACTTTGATCCCGTCGCCGACTAACACTAGCCGACCATTAACCCTCAGCACACCGGGAAACAGCTTAAGTACCGCCTGTACCCACAGCACGGTCATGCTATCAAGCTTGATACCCGTGCTGTGGAAGTTATCGAGCAAATTGTCATAAAACCTCTCGTGTAATCCCAGTGCGCGCACGATGCTGGTGACACCCAGCAAATCCGGGCGGAACGACAGGCCTGCCACGATTGCTGCAAACCATAAAAACGTCCGTAAGTGCATACAGCCGGGTCGAAGTAGCCATAGTACGTCCCACCACGGTAGCCAGAGTTGCATGAGGGTTTTCTCCGCAATAGCTTGACAAGTAAACATAGCATACATATGCTATGTATATGACAAAAAACAGACTCAAGCAGATAGAAAAACGCATTGAACGAATCAAGTCGGAACTGGCCAAAATCGAGGTGATGCGCCCAGGATCTTTAACCCGGCAATACAAAGATCCGCCGCGGAAGACGGGGGCGTACTATCAACTCAGTTATACCCTTGATATGAAAAGCCGGACTGAGTATATTCGCAAGGACTGCGTCAGCAACGTTCGCCGTCAGATTAAGCACTACAAGCGCTACAAGCAGCTCAACGCTGAATGGGTGTCGCTCAGCATTGAGCATTCAAAGCTCGCTATGAAACTCAAGCGCTCACAGTAGCCATCGAAACTGCAGCCGCCGCAAAAAACAGGCTACTGTTAAAAGTCGCCACTACAGACAATCCAACGGGGATAGTGACAAACGAATGGCCAAGTTAGGCAGCAAGAAAAACCCGTTAATCTTGCGGGTGTCTGATGAATCCAAAATTGAGTAAATTTCCGGGATTTGTGATGAAAATGACTGCTCTAACGATAGAATTGAGCCGCGCTGATTTTTAGCGTTGGCTCGAATGATTGGTTATGCGGTTAACCATCATCGCTACGGAAAGCGCGACTGCCAAACATCCGGATTTCTAGATTGATGAAGTATTGCTATGACACGAACTGCATCTGCCTCAGAAAGAAAATATGCAGCATAGGGAAAACGACGAACTAACACCCTTCGCGCATCTTCATAAACAGGTTGATAGATATCCGGATTATTTTTTGCTCTGCTCAGCGCCGCATCAAGTTCCAGCAAGAACTCGATACCTAAGCCTGGAAACTGATCTTCATACCACTTTGCTGCTTCATCCGCTTCCTGCGTCGCTTGAAGTTGTATGATTAGTTGTTTCAACGCTCCCTTAATTTGCTCAGGAGTTCCTCTCGAACTTCTCCCCAAGGACGGCCAGAATCAGGATTCTTCCTATAATCCTTCAAGCGTTCATCCAGAATACGCTTATGCTCTTCTGGAACCGGGATTGATAGTGCATCATTTGTGATGTAATCCCACAGATCTTGAACATAGCGAATCCGCTCTTCTACAGGAAGAGATTCAAATTCCGGTGGAAATGTTTTTAAAGAATGCCCCATGTCCTAATTATAGCTTATCACCTGCTAATACCAACACCCGCTGTATCTGGCCGCATAACGTATCTCTGGGAAAGTGCCGTGTTATAACACGTGCATCTTCCATATATCACGCACCTGCCAACTGGCGCATCCCCGTTGTTTCTCTCGAAACTACGCCTCTGCTACTTTCTTTTCAAGCAGTTATAAGAATGCGCGACCTGGGTGATGAATATTCAGCAGCGGGCAAATACCGCAAATTGCGGCCTATCCACGCTGCTTGAAAAATGCCGGCGAAGCCAGCGCACCCCTGTGAATATCACAGGTGTAATAGCTTGTCTCAAATCCCGGTGAGGCCGCGCTGCTTTCCCTGAACCTTGTCACATCCTGTTTCCCCGCCAGTGTGGCTGACCACCATCCAGAAGGATAACAGGGTTGCGGGAACGGTAGTGTGTGGGTGTAGGTAAACCCTGCAGCCTGCATGGCACGGTGCATGGGCTGGATAATGCTGTCGTAATGCAGCAGGGGCGATTCACTTTGTTGCACGATGATTCCATTGTCGCCCAGTGCACGATAACAGCAGCGGTAGAAGTTTTCGGTGAACAAGCCTTCGGCCGGGCCGATGGGGTCGGTACTGTCGACGATGACAATGTCCACGCTTCCCGGTTTGGCATCTTTCATCCACTGGATGCCGTCTCCGAAGAAGAACTCTGCACGCGGGTCGCTGTTGGATTCGCACAGTTCCGGGAAGTATTGCTCTGACAGGCGCGTGACCTGTGCGTCGATTTCCACCTGCAACACATGTTCCACATCGCCGTGTTTCAGGACTTCCCGCAATGTGCCGCAATCACCCCCGCCGATGATGACGACGCGTTTCGGTTCCGGGTGGGTGAACAGTGCCGGGTGCGACATCAGTTCGTGGTAGAGGAAATTGTCTCGACTGGTGAGCATCACGAAGCCATCGATCACCATCAGGTTGCCGAAATCCGTCGTTTCGTAAATTTCGATACGCTGGTAGTCGGTTTTCTCGTCGTGCAGTTTCCGGCGGATGCGGAAGGAGATGGCGGAGCCGCCTTCTTCGCAGATCTCGGTAAACCATTCTGTTTTGTCGGGCAGATTCATGGGCGGAAAAGATAGCAAATTCTGATACCCTGTGCTCCATGAAAGGGCAATCCATTGAAACGGCACGCCGTCGCTATAACCTGCCAGGCTGGAGTAACGGCTATTTTGACGTCAACGCACAGGGGCACCTGTTTGCGCGCATTCCGTACTCGTGCAGGGAAGCCGAAGTGGACCTGTACGCCCTGTCGCAGGAGATCCGTGCGGCCGGTTTGCGTCTGCCGGTGCTGGTGCGCTGCACGGATCTGCTGCACCACCGGGTCGCCAGCCTGTGCGCGGCGTTCAAACGCGCCATGCACAGCCATGACTACGCGCCCGATTACACGGTGGTGTATCCCATCAAGGTCAACCAGCAGTTCAGTGTGGTGCGCCAGATTATCGATACCGAAGCCGTGCAGGTCGGCCTGGAAGCCGGCAGCAAGCCCGAGTTAATGGCGGTGCTGGGCCTGTCGCAGCCGGGCAGCGTGATGGTCTGCAACGGTTACAAGGACCGCGAGTATATCCGCCTTGCGCTGATGGGCCGGCGGCTCGGCCTGCGGATTTACCTGGTAGTGGAAAAGCTCTCCGAGCTGGACCAGATCATCGAGCAGGCCGCTGCCCTGAAGGTCAAACCGTTGCTCGGGGTGCGGGTGCGCATGGCGTCCATCGGCGCCGGCAACTGGCAGAACACCGGCGGCGCAAAGTCCAAGTTCGGCCTGCGGATCGCGCAGGTACTGGAGATGGTCGAGCACCTGCGCAGCGCCGGTCTGCTGGAGCAATTACAGATGATGCATTTCCACCTGGGCTCACAGCTGGCGAATATCGCCGATATCCGCACCGGTATCGGCGAGGCAGCGCGTGTGTATGCGGATCTGTGCGCACTCGGCGTCCCGCTGGATACGCTCGATGTCGGCGGTGGCCTGGGCGTGGATTACGAGGGTACGGCGTCGCGCAGTTTCTGTTCCATGAATTACACCCTCGACCAGTATGCCGATGCCATTGTGCGCGGCGTCAGCGAGGTGTGTGAGGAAAATGACCTGGCACGGCCTGCGTTAATGACGGAGTCCGGGCGCGCCATCACCGCGCACCACGCCTTTATGATCACCAATGTCATCGACAGTGAACTGGCGCCGGGCAGCGAAGCGCCCGCCCCCCTGCGCGGCGCTGCGCCGGATGTGCTGAAGGATATCGCCGATCTTTACGCGGGCCTGCAACATAATGCGGCACTGGAAACCTGGCACGAAACCCGTCGCGCCATGGATGATGTGCTGGATGCCTATAACCGCGGTTATCTGAATCTTCAACAACGCGCGCAGGGCGAACAGTTTTATTACGCCATCCTGCATCGCCTGCGCGAGCAGCTGCAACCGGAGCGCCGTGAACACCGTGATGTACTCGACCAACTGAACGAAATGCTGGCGGACAAGTATTTCTGCAATCTGTCGGTGTTCCAGTCACTGCCCGACGTGTGGGCACTGGACCAGATCTTTCCCATTGTCCCGCTGCACCGGCTCAACGAAACGCCGACCCGCCGTACTACGCTGGAAGACCTGACCTGTGATTCCGATGGGCGTATCGATCACTACGTCGATGGCGAAGGCATTGAGCCGAGCCTGCCGGTCCATGCCATCAGGCCCGGTGAGGAATACCTGCTGGGGATTTTCATGGTCGGGGCCTACCAGGAAATTCTCGGCGACATGCACAACCTGTTCGGTGACACTGACGCGGTGGATATCGAAATACAGGACGACGGCTCGCATCGACTGAGTCACGCCGAACGGGGTGACCGTGTGGATGAATTATTGCGCTATGTGCATTTTGACCCGCAGCAGTTGCGTGAGGCGTACCGGGGGCTTGTTGACGCTGCGGGGTTGAGCGAGAAGGAAGCGGCACAGTATCTTGCTGAGATGGAAGCAGGGTTGACGGGGTATACTTACCTCGATATTTAACGGTGTTACTTCGTCAATCGGATCAAAATCGCATCAATCCCGTTATTCTTTAACAACGCCCGCGCTTCATTCAATTCGGCCAGGTTCTTATACGGCCCGACGCGCACGCGGTGCCAGGTCTTGCTGCCATCGACACTGACGGTCTGGATACGCGTTTCCAGCCCCAGCAGCGCCAGTTTGGCACGCAGGCGGTCGGCGCGCTGGTGGCTGGGGAAGGAACCGGCCTGCAGCAGGTAGGTGCCGGGCTGTTCCACGCGCTTTACGCCTTCGCGCGTCGGCGTGCCGCGAATTTCCTGCTCCGGTACCACCACTTCCATTTCCGGCAGCAGGTTGTAGAAATCAAAGCGCGGTTTGGGCGGCGGTGGAATGGGGGTTTTCGCACGCTTGCGTACATCGCGCGTGTCGCGGTGTGCGGGTTTTTCCAGCGGCGCGATGATTTCCTGCGGGGTATCGGTATCATCCGCCGGCTGCAGGGTCAGGTAGACCACAAAGGCGATTCCCAGCCCACCGAGCAAACCGATCAGCGCCGACAGCCAGGCAGGCATGCCCTTGCTGCGACGCCGACGACGGACGGGGGGTCTCCTGCGGGTTCTTGCCATACGTTACCGCAAACCTACATGCTGTCGGGTGCAGACACACCCAGCAGGCCCAGTCCGTTGGCGATGACCTGCCGCGTGGCCTGGATAAGATTCAGTCGTGCATCGCGCAGGTCGGCGTCGTCGACCAGGAACTGGTGCGCGTTGTAATAGGTATGAAACTCGTTGGCCAGTTCACGCAGGAAATGCGCGAGCATGTGCGGCTCGTGATTCAGGGCCGCGGCCTCCACCACTTCCGGGTAGCGTGACAGGGCGACAATCAGCTGGTCTTCGTGCGATTCGGTGAGCCGGTCGAGGTGTTTCGCGCCATTGTCGGCATTCCATTCAAAGCCCTTTTCCGGCAACTGGCGGAACACGCTGGCAACGCGCGCATGTGCATACTGGATATAGTAGATCGGGTTTTCATTGGTCTGCGACCTGGCGAGGTCGAGATCAAAATCCATGTGCTGTTCGCACTTGCGCATGACATAGAAGAAACGCGCGGCATCATTGCCGACTTCATCGCGCAGTTCGCGCAGGGTCACAAACTCGCCCGAGCGTGTGGACATCTGCATCTTCTCGCCACCGCGGTAGAGGATGGCGAACTGCACCAGCAGCACATCGAGTTTGCTGGCGTCGTCGCCGAGCGCGGTCAGCGCGGCTTTCACGCGCGGCACATAACCGTGATGGTCAGCGCCCCACACATCGATGACGCGTTCATAGCCACGTTCCAGCTTGTTCATGTGGTAGGCGATATCGGACGCGAAGTAGGTGGTCTGGCCGTTGTCACGCACCACCACGCGGTCTTTCTCGTCGCCGAAATCGGTGGAGCGGAACCACTGGGCACCGCCTTTTTCATAGACATGGCCGGAGGCCCTGAGGCGTTCCAGTGCGCGTTCCACGGCGCCGCTCTCGGTCAGCGAACGTTCCGAGAACCATTCGTCGTAACGCACACCGAACGCTTCGAGATCACGGCGGATGTTGTCGAGTATGGTATCCAGGCCGAGATCGAACACTTCCCGGTAGTGCTGCTCACCCAGCAGTGACTTGATGCGCGCAATCAGGTCATCGATGTGGGCTTCCTTGTCGCCACCTTCAGGTTCATCGGCTGTGATGTCGTGGAAGATTTCTTCTGTGCTGTGGCGCAGGGCATCACCGTGCTTGCGGTGCAGGGTGGCGCCGATATCCCACACGTAGTCCCCCTTGTAACCGTTGCTGGGGAAGGTGAAAGTCTCGCCGCACAGGTCCAGGTAACGCAGGTAGACACTGGCAGCGAGGATATCCATCTGCCGACCGGCGTCGTTGACGTAATACTCACGGTGCACCGTGTGGCCAACGGCCTCCAGCAGGTCAGCCACGGTGGCGCCATAGGCCGCGCC